>NZ_JBIUCH010000012.1:16217-250575 GCF_044548625.1 Micromonospora sp. NPDC051925
CGGGCGCGAGCCGGGCGGGCGCGAGCCGGGCGGGCGCGAGCCGGGCGGGCGCGAGCCGGGCGGGCGCGAGCCGGGCGGGCGCGAGCCGGGCGGGCGCGAGCCGGGCGGGCCGGTCCTCCCATCTGCGGCCCGGCGGGTCGGATCGCACTCGGTGCCAGCCGCACGTTGATCGTTACCTTCCGCAACCCCTTGGCGAAGCAGTAACTACCACTCCCGCCCGCTTTGCTCTGCCGCCTTATCGGCGACAGTTACCCCAGGTGATCACTCTTCAAGCTGAGGCGATCAACACTCATCGCCCATTCCCTGCTCAGCGAGCTGTCGCCGCTAGGGCAGCAGAGCAAAGCGAACGAACGGGGGATGCGGTGCCCGCCGGCGTGGTGACGCAGGGTGACAGCCCTGCTTGATCACCGTCAGTGACGGATGCGGGATCGCCCGCTCAGGCGTGCGGGACCCACGCTCAGGCGTGCGGAAGGGCCACGCTCAGGCGTGCGGAAGGGCCACGCTCAGGCGTGCGGAAGGGCCACGCTCAGGCGTCGGGCCCCGAGGGGGGCCAGCCGCCATGCCGACGACCGACAGCGTCTGCGCCGGGCATCCCGTCGCCGGCCGGGAGGGCAGCTGGGCAGGGAGGCGCGAAACGGCGGGGCGGAGTGGGACGGATCAGGTCAGGGAGGCGCGGAGAGCGGCGTCCTTCTCGGCGACCAGGTCTTCCAGGGCGGCCTGGAAGGTGGTCATCCGCTTGAGCAGCGCCGGATCGGCGGCGGCCAGGATGCGCACCGCGAGCAGGCCGGCGTTGCGGGCGTTGCCGATCGACACGGTGGCCACCGGAATCCCGGCCGGCATCTGCACGATGGACAGCAGCGAGTCCATTCCGTCCAGGTGCTTCAGCGGGACCGGTACGCCGATCACCGGCAGCGGGGTGACCGAGGCGACCATGCCCGGCAGCGCGGCAGCGCCACCCGCCCCGGCGATGATCACCTTGAGCCCCCGGTCGACGGCGTCGCGGCCGTACTCGATCATCTTGACCGGGGTGCGGTGCGCGGAGATCACCGCCACCTCGTACGGCACCTCGAACTCGTCGAGCGTCTCGGCGGCGGCCTTCATCACCGGCCAGTCCGAGTCGCTGCCCATGATCAGCCCGACGGTGCTCACTCGTGCCCCTCCCGCAGCCAGCGGGCGGCCCGCGCGGCGCGCGCCCGTACGTCGTCCAGGTCGTCGCCAAGCACCGTGACGTGCCCGATCTTGCGGCCGGGTCGCACCTGCTTGCCGTACAGGTGGACCTTCGCGCCCGGCTCGGCGGCGAACAGGTGGTGCAGCCGCTCGTCGATGGAGATCCCGCCCGGCTCACCACCGAGCACGTTCGCCATCACCACGACCGGGGCGGTGAGCGAGGTGTCCCCCATCGGGTAGTCGAGCACCGCCCGCAGGTGCTGCTCGAACTGGGAGGTACGGGCCCCCTCGATGGTCCAGTGCCCGGAGTTGTGCGGACGCATCGCCAGCTCGTTGACGACCAGACCGGCGTCGGTCTGGAACAGCTCCACCGCCAGCAGGCCGACCACGTCCAGCGCGGTGGCCAGGTCGATGGCGAGTTGCTGGGCGGCGACGGCCAACTCCTCCGGCAGGTCGGGCGCGGGGGCGAGGACCTCGACGCAGATCCCGTCCCGTTGCACCGTCTCCACCACCGGGTACGCGGCGACCTGCCCGAACGGCGAGCGGGCCACCTGTACGGCCAGCTCCCGGCGCAACGCGACCCGCTCCTCGACGATCAGCGAGGTGCCGCCGGCGAGCAGGGTGGCGGCCAGCTCGGCGGCCTGCCCGGCATCGTCGACCAGCCACACGCCGCGCCCGTCGTAGCCGCCCCGGGCCGCCTTGAGCACCACCGGCCAGCCCTGCTCCGCGCCGAAGGCGAGCAGGTCCGCCGGGATGCTCACCGGCCGCCACGCGGGGTTGGGAGCGCCCAGCGCGCCGAGCCGCTCGCGCATGACCCGCTTGTCCTGGGCGTGCAGCAGCGCGTCGGCGGGCGGGAAGAGCTTCACCCCCTCGGCGGCGAGGGTGCGGATGTGCTCCGTCGGGACGTGCTCGTGGTCGAAGGTGACCACGTCGCAGCCTTTGGCGAAGGTCCGCAGCGCGGCGACGTCGGTGTGGTCGCCGTACTGTACGTCGGCGGCGACGAGCGCGGCGCCGTCGTCGGGGGCGAGCGCCAGCACGCGCAGTGACTGGCCGAGGGCGATAGCGGCCTGGTGGGTCATCCGGGCCAGTTGGCCGCCACCCACCATGCCGACGACGGGCAGACCGGTACGGGAGTCCATAGCGCCGCCAGCCTATCCGGGGCCGTTCGCCGCCCGGCCCGAGGGCCACCCGCCCGGCCCGAGGGCCACCCGCCCGGGCTGGCAGCCACCCGGACCGGCAGCCGGCCACCCCGGGCCGACTCAGCGGAGCTGGGCGACCAGCTCCTCGACCGAGGTCACCGGCCGCTGGCAGACGAAACCCCGGCAGACGTACGCGGTGGGCCGCCCGTCGACCCACGGCCGGGCGGCCAGCAGCGGCACGCCGGGCTGGTCCGGGCGGCCGGCCACCACCACCGCGCCGGGTGGGGCGTGCCGGTGGGCGGCGGCGACCAGCGGGTCTCCGGCCGGGTCGTCGGTGACCACCGCGATCTCGTACGGCCCGGAGAGCAGCGCCTCGCCGGTGCCGGCCGCGTACCCGGTGAACCGGGCGTGCCGGCCGACGATCGGCGCGACGGTCGACAGGGCCGCCTCGGCCACCTCCCGGTAGCGGGTCTCACCGGTCAGCGCCGCGTACGCGGTCAGCGCCGCCACGATCGCCGACCGGCCGGACGGGGTGGCGTTGTCGGTCGGGTCGGCCGGCCGGGCGATCAGCCGTTCCGCGTCGTCGGCGGTGTCGTAGAAACCGCCGTCCGGGGCGGCGAACCGGGCCAGCGCGACGTCCAGCAGGCCGCCGGCCAGCTCCAGCCAACGGCCCTCGCCGGTGAGTTGGTGCAACGCACAGAACGCCTCGGCCACGCAGCCGTAGTCCTCCAGCACCCCGGCCGGCTCGCCGACCACCCTGTCCCGGGAGGCCCGCCGCAGCCGACCGTCGACCAGGTGCACGGTGGCCAGGTGTTCGGCGGCGTCCCGCAACGCCCCGTCGGCGACGATGGCGACGCCGTCCATCAGGTTGGCGTCCTCGTCGTCGGGGTTCGCGTACCACGCGGCGACCTGGAGGAACTCGACGAGCGCGGTGATCGCCAGGCCGTTCCAGGCGGCCACCACCTTGTCGTCGCGGGCCGGCTGGGGGCGGGTGTCCCGGGCGGCCAGCAGCCGGCCCACCACACCCCGCCAGCGGGCCCGGATCTCCGGGTCGGCGTCGTCGACGTCCCGGGCCAGCCGCAGCACGCTCGTGCCGGACTCAAAAGTTCCGGTCTCGGTGACGTCGAACAGGTCGGCGGCCCACCGGCCGTCCTCCTCGCCGAGCGCCTCGACGAGTTGGGCCGGGGTCCAGGCGTAGGTGAGACCCTCCACCCCGTCGGTGTCGGCGTCGAGCGCGGAGGCGAAGCCGTCCCCGGGCCGGTGCAGCTCGTCGGCGAGGAACCGGGCGGTGTCCCGGGCCACCCGGCGGGCCAGCCGGTCGCCGGTGAGCCGCCAGAGCTGGGTGTAGACCCGCAGCAGCAGGGCGTTGTCGTAGAGCATCTTCTCGAAGTGCGGCACCGTCCAGTGGGCGTCCACCGAGTAGCGGGCGAACCCGCCGGCGAGCTGGTCGTGGAGGCCGCCCCGGGCCATCGCCTCGGCGGTGTGCCGGACGATCTCCAGGCTCTCCGCCGAACCGGTCCGTTGGTGGTGCCGGAGCAGGAAGAGCAGGTTCATGTGCGGCGGGAACTTCGGTGCGCCGCCGAAGCCGCCGTTCGTCTCGTCGTACTCGGTGGCGAGTTGGGCGGCGGCGGCGTCGAGCAGTGCGGCGGTGAGCGGGGCGGTCGGGCCGCCGACGGCCTGGGCGCCGCCGATCGCCTCGACCACCGCGGCACCCTGCCGCAGTACGGCCTCCCGCTGCTCCCGCCACGCGGTGCCGACCGATTCCAGCAACCGGACGAAGTTGGGCTTCGGGAAGTAGGTGCCGCAGAAGAACGGGGTGCCGTCGGGGGTGGCGAAGACCGTCATCGGCCAGCCGCCCTGGCCGGTCATCGCCTGGGTGGCGGTCATGTAGACGGCGTCGACGTCGGGCCGCTCCTCGCGGTCCACCTTGATCGCCACGAAGCCGGCGTTGACCAGCGCGCCGACCTGCGCGTCCTCGAACGACTCGTGGGCCATCACGTGGCACCAGTGGCAGGCGGCGTAGCCGACCGAGATGAGCACCGGCACGTCCCGCCGTTTCGCCTCGGCGAACGCCTCGTCGCACCACGGCCACCAGTCGACCGGGTTGTCGGCGTGCTGAAGCAGGTACGGCGAGGTGGCCTGGGCGAGTCGGTTCACCCGACGACCCTATCCAGCCCCGTGCGCACCCGTCGGGGCAACCGTCCCGCCGAAACCGGGTCTTCCCCCGTTCACATTCATCGACTTTGATCTGTTCGGGGTCGGTGATCGGCACCGGCCCGGCGAGGAGGTCCCCCATGCGCGGTTCCCGTCTCCTGTCAGCGCTCACGTCGGTCGCGGTGGTCGCGGCGGTGTTCAGCACCGCCGCGCCCGCGTCGGCCGCGGTGGACCCCGGCACCCGGGTCTCGGCGACCACCGTGGTCGGCACGCACAACACGTACGAACGCGGGACGTACACCTATCTGGCGCAGGCGCTCGACGCCCGGCCCGGCCTGATCGAGCTGGACGTCTGGCCGGACATCATCACCAAGCAGTGGCGGGTCAGCCACTCCAACCCGCTGGGCAACGACAACAACTGCGTCGCCGCCACCACCCCCGCGCAGCTCTACACCGGTACCCGGAACAAGAACCTGGACAACTGCCTCGACAACATCCGGCTCTGGTTCGACGCCCACCCCGACGCCGCGCCGCTCCAGCTCAAACTGGAGCTGAAGACCGGCTTCAGCAGCCGTACCGGGCAGGGACCGGTCGAGCTCGACGCCGTGCTCGCCGCCCGGCTCGGCAGTCGGGTGTTCCGCCCGGCCGACCTGCGCGGCGGCTACGCCACCCTGGACGCCGCCGCCCGCGCGAACGCCTGGCCGACCCGGGGGCAGCTCGCCGGGAAGGTGATCGTGGAGCTGATCCCCGGCACCGTCGAGGAGGGCAACCCCACCGACACCCTGTGGACCGACATCGAGTACGCCCAGCACCTCGTCGGCCTGGCGGCGGCCGGCACCCTCGGCCAGGCGCAGGCGTTCCCGGCGGTGCACCGGGCCCAGGCCGGTGACCCGCGCAGCCGGTACGCCGACACCACCCTGCGCCCCTGGTTCGTCCTCTTCGACGGCGACGCGAACGCGTACGTCACCGGCGGAATCGACACCTCCTGGTACGACACCAACCACTACCTGCTGGTGATGACCGACGCGCAGAACGTCTCCCCGCCGGTCGGCGACACCGACCCGGTGGCCGCCCGCGCCCGCCTCGCCCAGCTCGCCGCCGCGCACGCCAGCGTGGCGTCCGCCGACTGGGCCGCGATGCCGTCGGTCGTCGGCGAGGTCCTCCCCCGGGGCTGACCCGTCCAGCGTGGAAGCCGTCCAGCCCCGCGCACTCGCCTAACACCCCACCCCTCCTCTTCCCCTCCCTCCTCTTCCCCTCCCACCCACCCACCCACCCACCCCACCGTCGATCTTGGAGTTATGGTGGTCGCTTTATGTCGTTTCGGGGCATTTCCGGGGCACCACAACTCCATGATCGACGGAGAGGGGCGGCGGGGCACCGCACGGGCGGGTGGGGCGGGGGGCGGCGGGGCGGGGGGGGCGGTGGGCGGTGGGGCGGGGCGGGGGGCGGGCTCGTCTTGTGGTGGGGTTGGTTGTGGCCGCTTCGCGTAGCGGAGCGGCCCTGATCGGGAGGAAGTAGGTCTACTTCCGAGTCAGGAGGCGCCGTCGGCGCGGAGGGGGAAGACGTTTGATTCGGCGGAGTCGCGGAGGGAGCCGAGGACCGCGCCGATCTTGTCGGCGGGCATCGGCTTGAAGAAGTGGTAGCCCTGGGCGGCGGTGCAGCCCAGCTCGGCCAACGCGGTCCGCTGCTCGGCCGTCTCGACGCCCTCGGCGACCACCCGCAACCCCAACTCGTGGGCGAGACCGACCGTCGCCCGGACGATCGCCGCCGCCTCCGGCGAGTCGGCCATCCGGATCACGAAGGACCGGTCCACCTTCAACTCGTCCACCGCGATCCGGGTCACGAACGCCAGCGACGAGAACCCGGTGCCGAAGTCGTCGACCGCGAGCTGCACACCCATCCCCCGCAGGGTGGCCAGCACCTCGTCGATCACCTCCAGCTCGCTCATCACCACCGTCTCGGTGATCTCCAGGACCAGCCGGTGGGCCGGTACCTGGTGTCGGCGCAGCGCGTCGGCGATCTCCGCCGGCAGCCGGGGGTCGAGCAGGCTGCGTGCCGACAGGTTCACCGAGATCGGCACGTCCAG
Source organism: Micromonospora sp. NPDC051925 (assembly GCF_044548625.1). Taxonomy (NCBI): domain Bacteria; kingdom Bacillati; phylum Actinomycetota; class Actinomycetes; order Micromonosporales; family Micromonosporaceae; genus Micromonospora; species Micromonospora sp. NPDC051925. Next base: position 22,764 of record NZ_JBIUCH010000012.1, read on the forward strand.
CCCGTCCCGCGCCCATCCGGCGGCCACCGAGAGCGCCTTGTCCAGCACGTACCGGGTGAAGGTGCCGAGCTGCTCGCTGTTCTCCACCGGGCGGATGAAGTCGGCCGGGCCGAGCCAGCCCCGTCGGGGATGCCGCCAGCGGATCAACGCCTCCACCCCGGTCGGCGCGCCGGTGGCCAGGTCGACCGCCGGTTGCAGGGCCAGCACCAGCTGGTCGTCGGCCTGCAACGCCTCCCGCAACTCGGCCAGCAGCGCCAACTGGTCGGTGCTGGCGGCGTCCCGGGTGCTGTCGTACGCGGCGACGCTGCCGCCGCCCTCCTTCGCCTGGTACATCGCGATGTCGGCCCGGCGCAGCAGCTCGGTCAGGTCCGCGGTTCCCGCACCGGCCACCACCACGCCCACCGAGACCTCGACCGACATCCGTACCCCGGCCACCTCGGTCGGTGCGGCCAGCCGCTCGGCGATCTCCCGCGCCTGCCGCAGCGCGTACGCCATCGGGGCGGCCCGGTCGCCGATCACCGGGACCGACGTCAGCAGCAGGGCGAACTCGTCGCCGCCGAGCCGGGCGAGCAGGTCACCGGGGCGGGCCAGGGTGCCCAGCCGGTTGCCGGTGAGCCGCAGCAGCTGGTCGCCGGCGGCGTGCCCGAGGGTGTCGTTGACCTCCTTGAACTGGTCGATGTCGAGCAGCAGCAGGGCCACCGGACGGTCGTGGGCGAGCTGCCGCAACGCCTGGTCGCCCTTGCTCAGCATGGCCGTCCGGTTGACCAGCCCGGTCAGCGCGTCGTGCACCGCGTCGTACGACGAGCGGGCGCTGACCAGCCGCAACTCCCGATGCGTCGCCGCGTCGTGCAGGGCGGCGGCCAGCGCGTCGGAGTAGGCCGCCAGCGCGTCCCGCTCCCGGTCGTTCGGCGGCCCGGAGGAGGGGAACCGGACCCGCAACTGTCCGACCTGGACGTCGCCGACGACGAGCGGCCGGGCCAGTTCGTGGGCGTCCGGGGCAGCCCCACCGGGTGGCCCGGCCTCCCGGTCCCGCACCTGGCCCGAGGCGTCCCCCCGGTAGCGCCGCCACCGGCCGTCGCCCCGGGCCACGTCGACCTCCACCAGCTCGGCGCCGAACAGGGTCAACGCGCCGGTCACCGCAGCCGTGGCCACCCCACGCTCGTCGAGCTGGTTGAGGGCGGCGGTCGCCTCGGCGAACGCACGCCAGGTGCGCTGTTCCTGATCGGCGCGGAGCCGGTGCCGATAGGTCTGCTGGAGCAGCCAGAGCAGCGGGGGGAGCAGCAGCAACCAGCGGGGGTCGATCTCCAGCAACGCCACCACCACCAGGCCGACCGCCACGTTGCCGACGAACATCAACAACTTGCCGCGCAACGCGACGAGCAGCGGCGGGCCGACCGCCACACCGTGCCGCAGGGCCAGGGTGACCCCGCCCAGCCCGGCGGAGACGAGCAGGTAGGTGACCGCGCCGACGACGAGGGCGGGGGCGAGCGCCGGGGTGGGGCCGGCCAGCAGCGGCTCACCGAGCACGGTGGCGACGGCGACGGCGAGCGCGGTGGCCGCCGTCAGCGAGGTGGCGATCCGCAACAGCTCCACCGGGGTACGGCGGTCGGCGGCCAGCGACATGGTCGTCCAGGCCGCGCCGGTGCCGAGCAGCGCGGCGGCCGGTAACCAGCCGGCCGGGGCCAGATAGAGGCAGACGATCAGAGCGGCCTCGCCCCAGGTGATGCTCACCATGCCGGTGGCGGTGCGGAACCTCAGCCGGGCGAGTTGGGCCAGGGCGAACACGGCGACGGCGATACCGAACCGGGCCACCGCCGGGAGCGGGTCGTCGGGCGGTAGTGCGGTCGGTAGGCGCAGGCCGATCACCACCGCGACCAACGCGGTCAACGTCACGGCGGCGGTGAGGAGGCGTACCCCCAGCGGAGTGTCCGGAGGCTTCGGCCCGCCGTCGGACGCGCCAGCCCTGCCGGAGGTCACCGCTCGGCTCCGTCCGCGGGCCCGTCGGTGGCGCGACGGACGGACGCGGCTGCGACGGTCATGGCACCTCCTCCCGCGCACGGCTCAGGGACATTCGTCCCCCGGCGGAAGGCTAAGCCAATCCGGGTGACCGCAACAGGGGGCGACGACCCGGATCGGCGTGATTCACGCGCCGGCTACCCATTCAAGGCTGCTGGTGGCCGCTGGGCAGGTTCGTACGTGATTCCTGCCCGGGTGTCCCGTCCGACGGACCGGTGGCCGACGAATCGGTCCGATCGTCGGCCGGACCGCCCTGCTGGGGAAACCGCTCGGGCAGCCGGCGCAGCCGGGAGTTCATGTTGCGGATCAGCAGGACGGTGGCGGTGCCGAGGAGCACGATGAGGAAGAGGCCCATCGGCCCGGCCAGGCCGCCCGTGCGGGTGTCCCCGAAGTTGTTCTCCGCGAGCACCTGGACAGCGTTCAGCATGGTATTTCTCCGATGTGCGGTGGAGTCTCAGCGTAGCTCCGGCGGCAGGTCACCTGGCAGGGGCGGCTTCCCGTACCCCGGCGAACAGGTCGGATTCCGGCAGCGGGGAGTCGACCGTCGAGCGGGCGAGCTGGAAATCCTCCGTCGGCCAGACGCGCTGCTGCAGCTCCATCGGCACGTGGAACCAGAAGCCGTCCGGGTCGACCTGGGTGGCGTGGGCGCGTAGCGCGTCGTCGCGGACCGGGAAGTACTCCGCGCACTCCACCCGGGTGGTGATCCGCGGGCCCTTGTCCGGCCGCTCGTCCCAACGCTTGAGCCACTCCTCGTACGGCGATTCGAGGCCAGCCGCCAGCATGCCCTCGTGCAGCGCCAGGAACTTGCCCTTCGAGAAGCCGATGTCGTAGTAGAGCTTCAGCGGCTGCCAGGGGGCACCCAGCTCCGGGTAGCGGGTCGGGTCGCCCGCCGCCTCGAACGCGGCCACGCTGACCTTGTGGCACATGATGTGGTCGGGGTGCGGGTAGCCGCCCTCCTCGTCGTAGGTGGTGACCACGTGCGGGCGGAACTCCCGCATCAGCTTCACCAACGGCCCGGCCGCCACGTCGAGGTCCTGGAGGGCGAAGCACCCCTCGGGCAGCGGCGGCAGCGGGTCGCCCTCGGGCAGGCCCGAGTCGACGAAGCCCAGCCAGGCCTGCTCGACACCGAGGATCGCCCGCGCGGCGTCCATCTCGGCCCGCCGGATCTCCCCGATGTTGGCCCACACGTCGGGGCGGTCCAGCTTGGGGTTGAGCACGCTGCCCCGTTCACCCCCGGTGCACGTCACGACCAGCACGTCCACCCCCTCGGCGACGTACTTCGCCATGGTGGCGGCGCCCTTGCTGGACTCGTCGTCCGGGTGTGCGTGCACGGCCATGAGACGCAGCTTCTCTGCCAACGTGGGCGCTCCTCGTCTGTGCCCGCCGGCGGCCCGGTCCGGGCCGCTCGCCTGACCTGCCGCGGTGGCCGATCGGCGCGGCTGCCGACCTGCCATTCCGGGCTCGGCCCCGAGCTGGGAAGATGGACCCTGTCATTCTTGCCGATGCCGCCGACAACAACGCCAGGAGATACCCGCCGGTGACCGAGACGCACGCCACAATCCCCTCGGCCGCGCCGGTGTTCCCGCCCGGCCGGTACGGACGCCGGCGGGAGCCCGAACGCCGCCGACCGCTGCTCCGCTGGCTGCTGGTGGCCGCCCTGCTCGCCGGGTTGGTCCTGGTCGCGATGCAGCTCTACCAGCGCTACGGCGACCCGGAGTACAAGCCCGAGGTGATCACCTACACCGGGATCAGCGACACCGGCGTACAGGTCGACTTCCGGGTGACCGTGCCCGAGGGCGGCTCGGCGGTGTGTCTGGTCCGGGCCCGCTCGCACGACGGTGCCGAGGTGGGCCACGAGGAGGTCACGGTGACCGCGGCCCCCGGCCAGCGGCACGTCACCACCCGGCACCGGGTCACCACCACCGAGCGCCCGTTCATCGGTGAGGTCGTCCGCTGCCGTCCCGCAGGCTGATCCGATACCGCCCGACGGGGCCGCCCACCGTTCTCCAGGCTGGGCCGGAACCGCCCGGCAGCTTGAGCCGATGCCGCCCTCCAGGCCGGGCTGCCGCCGGCCCGGTCGGACGGCTGGAGCGGCGGGCGGAGCGGTAGCCGTCGTCGTCCCCCGACCGAGTGATCGACGGCTTCCCCACGGGCGCGCCACTGGTAGGTTGGTAAGTCACCTGTCAGCCAGTCCGCACATCCGAGGAGTACGCCTGTGTCCATCAATGACAACAAGGCGCCCGCCACCTGGCTGTCCCAGGACGCGCACGACCGCCTCCAGGCCGAGCTCGACGAGCTGATCGCCAACCGGCCGGTCATCGCCGCCGAGATCAACGCCCGGCGGGAAGAGGGCGACCTGCGGGAGAACGGTGGCTACCACGCCGCCCGCGAGGAGCAGGGCAAGGCCGAGGGCCGGATCCTCTACCTCAAGGAGCTGCTGCGTACCGCCCAGGTCGGTGAGGCGCCGACCGCCGACGCGGTGGCGCCGGGCATGGTCGTGACGATCTACTTCGACGACGACAAGGACGACACCGAGACGTTCCTGCTCGGGTCGCGGGAGATCGCCGCCACCACCGACCTGACGGTCTACAGCCCGGAGTCCGCGCTCGGCAAGGCCATCCTGGGCGGCCGGCCAGGCCAGGCCTGCACCTACACCGCCCCCAGCGGCGCGAACATCCAGGTGACGATCGTCAACATCGAGCCTTTCTCCGGCTGAGCCGCGTCGCCGCCGGGTCCACGTGACCCGGCGGCGACCCTCGCGTACGCGCCGAGGTGGGAGAACACCCGGACCGTCGCACGACCCTCGCGTACGCGCCGAGCGTGGCAGCCGGGGCGGGTGTCACCCCTCGGCCGTGATGGCCACCTGGTAACCGCTGGCCCGCAGGGCACTGATCAGGGTGTCGGAATGCTCGACGCCCCGGGTCTCCACCGACAACGCCACCTCCACCTCGCCGAGACGCAGGTGCGGGTTGGCCCGCTGATGCTCCACGTCGACCACGTTCGCCCGGTGCTCGGCGATCTCGGTGAGCAGCGAGGCGAGCTGACCGGGCCGGTCCGAGCAGCGCACGGTGACCCGCAGATAGCGGCCGGCGGCGGCGAGGCCGTGCTCGATCACCCGCATCATCAGCAGCGGGTCGATGTTGCCGCCGGAAAGCACCGCCACCGTCGGGGTCCGCACCTGCACGGCACCGGCGAGCAGCGCGGCCACCCCGACCGCACCGGCCGGCTCGACCACCTGCTTGCCCCGCTCCAGCAACATCAGCAAGGCCCGGGAGATGTCCTCCTCGGCGACGGTGACCATCTCGTCGACCAGCTTGCGGACATGGGTGAAGGTGATATCCCCCGGCCGGCCGACCGCGATGCCGTCGGCGATCGTGGCGAACGTCGGCAGCCGGACCGGTTCACCGGCGGCCAGCGAGGGCGGGAACGCGGCGGCGCTGGCCGCCTGGACGCCGATGATCCGGACGTCGGGCCGCAGCGCCTTCGCGACCACCGCCATCCCGGAGATCAGGCCGCCACCACCGACCCCCGTGATGATCGTCTCCACCTCGGGGCACTGTTCGAGGATCTCCAGCGCGACGGTGCCCTGGCCGGCGATGACGTCCGGATGGTCGAACGGGTGGATGAACACCGCGCCGGTGCGCTCGGCGAAGGTCTGCGCGGCCACCAACGACTCGTCGACGGTGTTGCCGATCAGCTCGATCCGCGCGCCGTACCCCTTGGTGGCGGCCACCTTCGGCAGAGGCGCGTTCACCGGCATGAAGACGGTGGCGTGGGTGCCGACCAGACCGGCGGCGAGCGCGACCCCCTGGGCGTGGTTGCCGGCGCTGGCCGCGACCACGCCCAGGGCCCGCTCCCGCGCCGACAACCGGGAGATCCGCACGTACGCGCCACGCACCTTGTACGAACCGGCGCGCTGCAGGTTCTCGCACTTGAGCCACACCGGCCCGGCCAGCGCCGCGCTCAACGGCCGGGAGGGCTCCAGCGGGGTCGTCCGGGTGACCCCGGCGAGCAACTCCCGCGCGGCCCGTACGTCGGCGAGGTCGACCAGTTCCGTCATGCCCCGATCGTGCCACCCGACCGTGGCCCCACCAGCGGCGACGTCGCCCGCCACCTGTGGCGACGACCCGCTCACCGACCGCTGGAATCGGCCGTGCCCCCGTCCCGGCAGGACCGATGAGGCGGGCGGGTGTCAGGCGACGGCCGGCGAGCCCGTGCCGACCCGTGGATAGCCGGGGGCGTGCCGGGCCCACGGGGCCTGCAGCTCGAACTGCCCGGCGACACCGAGCAGCAGCAGCTCCGAGCCGGGCGGACCGATCAGCTGCGCGGCGACCGGTAGACCGTCCGGGCGGCGGCCCACCGGCACCACGATCGACGGCAGGCCGGCGACGTTCCACGGCGCGGCGTACGGGGCGTACCGGATGTTGGTCTTCATGTTCGCCAGCCAGGAACGGCCGGACCAGGCGGTGGCCTCCGGCGGCGGCCCGGCCAGCGCCGGGGTGAGCAGCAGGTCGACCGCGTGGTCGGTGAAGAAGCCGATGGACCGCTCCCGCCAGGCGGCCCGGTCGGCCTCCCGCACGTATCCCCGGCGCTGCGCCCACTCGCCCAGCGCGACGTGCCGGCGGCTACGCCGTTGCAGGCTGCGCCGGTCGATGCCGGCGGCCCGCACGTCGGCCGCGGCGGCGGCGAACCAGGTGGCGATGCCCTGGAGGCCGAGCGCGGTCGGGTAGACCGGGTCGGCGGGCACGGTGTCGTGCCCGGCGGCGGCCAGCAACCGGGCGGCGGCGGCCACCGCGTCCCGGTTGGGCGCGTCCGGCGACACGCCGCGCACCGGCGAGCGGAGCGACACGCCGACCCGCAGTCGCTGCGGCGGGACCAGCTTGTCGGGGCGACGCCCGGCGAGCACCTGGAACCCGACGGCGGCGTCGGCGACCGTGGTGGTGAGCATGCCGTGCTCGGTCAGCCCGAACCAGTCCTCCGCGCCGAGCTGGCACGGGACCACGCCCCGGCCCGGCTTGAGCCCGACCAGGCCGCAGCAGGCCGCCGGGATACGGATCGAACCGAGCCCGTCGTTGCCGTGCGCGATCGGCACCAGGCCGGCCGCGACCGCGGCGGCGGCCCCACCGGACGACCCCCCGGGGGTACGCCGGACGTCCCACGGGTTGCGGGTGACGGCGGACGCGTCGTCGGTGATCGCCCAGAGCCCCAGTTCCGGCATCCGGCTCACCCCGAGGATCACCGCGCCCGCGCCGCGCAACCGGCGCACCACCTCGTGGTCGGCCTCCGCCACCGGGGTACGCGCGGCGGCCGAGCCGTTCCAGGTGGGGAGCCCGGCGACCGGGGTGTTCTCCTTGACCGCGACCGGCACCCCGGCGAGCGGAAGGTTCGCCAGTTCCTCCTGCTCGTCGACCTTCTCCGCCTCGGTGATCGCCTCCCCGCCGCGTACCGCACGGAACGCGGCGAGGTCGGCGTCGACCCGGCCGATGTGGTCCAGGTGGTCGGCGACGACCTGGGTGGCGGAGACGTCGCCCCGGCGTACGCCCCGGGCGATCTGCTTGGCGGTCGCCCCCACCCAGGTCGGCATGATGTCCTGCACGGCCACCTCTCCCCAGCCCGCGGTCAGCCCAGCGCCTGCTCCAGATCGGCGAGTAGGTCGTCGACCGTCTCGATGCCGACAGACAGTCGCACGAGATCGCCGGGAACTTCAAGCGGCGAGCCGGCAGCACTTGCGTGTGTCATCCGGCCCGGGTGCTCGATCAGGGACTCCACCCCGCCGAGCGACTCGGCGAGGACGAACAGCCGCGCCCGGTTGCAGATCTCGACGGCGTGCTCCTCGCCACCGGCGGCACGGAAGGAGATCATGCCGCCGAACCGACGCATCTGCTTGGCCGCCACCTCGTGCCCGGGGTGTGACGGCAGGCCCGGGTAGATGACCTGGGCGATCTTCGCGTTGCCGTCCAGGAAGGCCGCGATCCGCTCGGCGTTGTCGCAGTGCCGGTCCATCCGTACCCCGAGGGTCTTGAGGCCGCGCAGGGTGAGCCAGGCATCGAACGGTCCGTTGATCGCGCCCATGGCGTTCTGGTGGTAGCGCAGTTCGTCGCCGAGCGCGGTGTCGGCCACCACCAGCGCGCCGCCGACCACGTCGGAGTGCCCGCCGACGTACTTGGTGGTGGAGTGCACCACCACGTCCGCGCCGTGCGCGAGCGGCTGCTGAAGGTACGGCGAGGCGAAGGTGTTGTCGACCACCAGCAGCGCCCCGGCGTCGTGCGCGACCCCGGCCAGGGTGGCGATGTCGGCGATCCCGAGCAGCGGGTTGGTCGGCGTCTCGATCCAGACGATCTTCGTGTTGGGGCGGATCGCGGCCCGGACCGCGTCGACGTCGGAGACCTTCGCCGGGCTGTACTCCAGCCCCCAGCGCTCCGCGACCCGGGCGAAGAGCCGGTAGGTGCCGCCGTACGCGTCGTCCGGGATCACCACGTGGTCACCGGGTCGGCAGACGGCACGCAGCAGGGCGTCCTCGGCGGCCAGACCGCTGGCGAAGGCGAGACCGACCCGCCCACCCTCCAGCGCGGCCAGGCACTCCTGGAGCGCGTCCCGGGTGGGGTTGCCGGAGCGGCTGTACTCGTAGCCCTGCCGGGGCGCACCGACGGCCTCCTGGGCGTACGTGCTGGTCTGGTAGATCGGTGGGATCACCGCGCCGGTCCGGGTCTCCGGGTCCTGGCCGGCGTGGATGGCGAGCGTCTCGAAGCCGTGACTCATCCCGCAGACGTTAGTCGGCCGCACGGGCCGGCCGGACAGAACCCGCACCGGCCGTAGACGATCAGGGAGGCGGGGCGGGGCGACGTGAGGGCTGACCGCAGGCGCGGGGGCGGCAGTAGGCTGCGCCGATGGGCGGGTGCGTGTTCTGCGGGATCGTGGGCGGGGAGGTGCCGGCGTTCCGGGTGGCCGACGAGCCGGACGGGGTGGCGTTCCTCGACACCCGACCGGTCTTCAAGGGGCACGTCCTGGTGGTGCCCCGGGACCATCTGGTCACCCTGACCGACCTGCCGGCGGCGGCCCTGCCCGGCTACTTCGGGCTGGTGCAGCGCCTGGCGGTGGCCGTGGAGTCCGGCCTGGGGGCCGGTGGGACGTTCGTGGCGATGAACAACAAGGTGTCCCAGTCGGTCGCCCACCTGCACGCCCACGTGGTGCCGAGAACCAAGGGCGACGGCCTGCGCGGCTTCTTCTGGCCGCGCACCCGCTACGCCGACGATGCCGAGGCCGACTCCTACGCCACCCGCATCACCACCGCCCTCCCTCCTGACCGCCCCGGGTCCGGCCGGGATTCGGCTGCCGGAGCGGGCGAGAGGCGCAGCTGAGCGGGTAAGGAAGCCGGGCCCGCCGATGTTGCATGCGGGGAGAGGTACGAGAGGAGTTCCACCGTGTTCCTTCGCCGCATGAAGGCCGAGATGATCAGCCCCGACCAGGCCCTGCCCGGCCGCCCGATCGCGATGCCGATCGGTGACCGGCACGAGATCCTGCCGTCGTCGCTGAAGGGCCCGTTCCCGGAGGGGGCCCAGGTCGCCGTCTTCGGCATGGGTTGTTTCTGGGGGGCCGAGCGGCTGTTCTGGACCCTGCCGGGCGTGCTCACCACGTCGGCCGGTTACGCGGGCGGCTACACCGCCAACCCGACGTACGAGGAGGTGTGTTCGGGGATGACCGGGCACGCCGAGGTGGTCCAGGTGGTCTACGACCCCGCTGTGATCGGCTACGAGGACCTGCTCAAGGTGTTCTGGGAGAACCACGACCCGACCCAGGGCCTGCGCCAGGGCAACGACGTCGGCAGCCAGTACCGCTCGACGATCTACACCACCACGGACGAGCAGTTGGCCACCGCACAGGCGTCCCGGGACGCGTTCGCGCCGATCGTGGCGCGGGCCGGCAAGGGTGAGATCACCACGGAGATCGCGCCCCTGGGCGACTACTTCTTCGCCGAGGACTACCACCAGCAGTACCTGGCCCCGACGAAGAACCCGAACGGCTACTGCAACCACGGCCCGAACGGGCTGAGCTGCCCGGTCGGGGTGGCCCGTACCGCCGGCTGACCGACACCCGGCCGGTCGACGGCCGGCGCGCACCCGTCCGACGATCGTTTCCCGGGCCTGCGGTGTTTGTCACATCGCGGGCCCGGCCCGATTCGGGCACCGGCCGGACTCCGGGCCGGAAGGTCGGCCCACACGGCACCGTCACGGTGAGTGGCGCACATTCTAGCAATCCCGTAACACGGCCGACATCAGCTCAACAGGCGAAGTGCAACAACCTCTGGCAGCATTGGCTGGCATGTGCGGACTTGCGGGAGAGTTCCGCCGTGACGGTTCCCGTGCCGATGTGTCGGCGGTGGAGCGCATGGCGGCCACGATGAGTGACCGGGGGCCCGACGACAGTGGGGTCTGGTCCCAGGGGGCGACCGCCCTCGGGCACCGCCGCTTGAAGATCATCGACCTCTCCGCCGCCAGCGGACAACCCCTCGTCGACCCGGCCGCCGGGCTCACCGGCGTGTTCAACGGCTGCATCTACAACTACCGCGAACTACGCCAGGAGCTACAGGCCAAGGGGCACCGCTTCTTCTCCTCCGGCGACAGCGAGGTGGTCGTCAAGGCGTACGCCGAGTGGGGGCTCGACTTCGTCGACCACCTGATCGGCATGTTCGCCGTCGCGATCAGCGAGCGGGACACCGGCCGCCTCGTGCTGGCCCGGGACCGGCTCGGCATCAAACCGCTCTACCTGGCCGAGACGCCGGGCGTGGTCCGCTTCGCCAGCACCCTGCCCGCGCTGCTGGCCGGTGGCGGGATCGACACCACCATCGACCCGGTGGCGCTGGCCCACTACCTGAGCTTCCACAGCATCGTGCCGCCACCGCGCACCATCCTGCGCGGCGTCGCCAAGCTCCCCCCGGCCACCGTCCGGGTCTACGAGCCGGACGGCCGTACCCACGAGCGGGTCTACTGGGATCCGTCCTTCACCCGGGCCGCCGAACGGGCCGACTGGTCGGAGCGGGACTGGCAGGACGCCCTGCTGGAGTCGCTGACCACCGCGGTACGCCGGCGGATGGTCGCCGACGTGCCGGTGGGCGTGTTGCTCTCCGGAGGGCTGGACTCCAGCCTGGTGGTGGCGCTGCTGGCCGGCGAGGGGCAGACCCGCTCCGGACTGTCCACCTTCTCCATCGGCTTCGACGCCGTCGGCGGCCGGGAGGGCGACGAGTTCGTCTACTCCGACCTGGTGGCCAAGACGTTCGGCACCGACCACCACCAGCTCAAGGTGGCCGCCGGCGACCTGGTGCCGCCACTGGAGGCGGCCGTGGCCGCGATGAGCGAGCCGATGGTCAGCCACGACTGCGTCGCCTTCTACCTGCTCAGCCAGGAGGTGTCCAAGCACGTCAAGGTGGTCCAGTCCGGCCAGGGCGCGGACGAGATCCTCGGCGGCTACCACTGGTACCCGCCGCTGGCCGACATCGACCGGGAGCAGGCGCTCGACTCGTACGCGAAGGCGTTCTTCGACCGCGACGCGGCCGGGCTGGCCCGGGTGCTCAACCCGGCCTGGCTGGCCGACGGCGACCCGGCGCGGGAGTTCGTGGCCGCCCACCTGGGTCGGGCGGGGGCGCAGACCGCCGTCGACGCCGGCCTGCGGATCGACACCCAGATCATGCTCACCGACGACCCGGTGAAGCGGGTCGACAACATGACCATGGCGCACGGCCTGGAGGCCCGGGTGCCGTTTCTCGACCACGAGTTCGTGGAGCTGGCGGCGAGCTGCCCGCCCGAGCTGAAGCTGGCCCAGGGCGGCAAGGGTGTGCTCAAGGAGATCGGCCGCCGGGTCCTGCCGCACGAGGTGATCGACCGTCCCAAGGGCTACTTCCCGGTGCCGGGCCTGACCCACCTGGAGGGCAAGCTCCTCGACCGGGTACGCGACGCGCTCAACGCGCCGGAGGCCCGCCGCCGCGACCTGTTCCGCGCCGACTACGTCGACGCGCTGCTCGCCGACCCGAACGCCGAACTGACCCCGTTGAACGGAAACAAACTGTGGCAACTGGGACTTCTGGAAATGTGGCTCCAGAGCCACGGAATCGACTGACCGCGAACGAGACCCTCGCGACCGGTACGGCCCGTACCGACCGGGAGCGGGTGCTCGGCCGCCGTCGGGAACGGATCGGCCCCGGCGGCGATCCGGTCGCGCCGGGCGTCCCGGAACCGCGCCGGGAGCCGTCCGGGCCATCCGATGTGGTCCTCGACTGCGGCTGGGGACGGCTGGTCTTCGGCCAGACCTTCCACGAGCAGGTCGCCGTGGCACACGTGCTGCGCTCCGAGGCGGCCGGCGCCCGGGACATCTGCATCTACCTGCGCGACCCGCACGTGCTGGTGTCCCGGCTCCCCGACGAGTTGTTCATCGACCCGTCGCTGACCTACCGGTTACCGCTGGGCGACCGCCGGCCGGCCGCCACCGACCGGGGGGCGGAGATCCCGGGGCTGGTCATCCGGCCGCTGCGGGACGCCGACGACGCGGACGCGGTGAACCGGATCTACGCCCGCAACGGCATGGTCACCGCGCCGGTGGAGGTGCTGGTCGACAACGCCGGCACCGACCGGTTCCTGCACCTGGTGGCCGAGGCGAGCACCGGGGAGATCGTCGGCACCATCACCGGCGTCGACCACGTGGCGGTCTTCGGCGACCGGGAGAACGGCGCCAGCCTCTGGTGCCTGACCGTGGACTTCAACACCGCGCCGCCCGGCACCGGCCAGGCCCTGCTCACCGAGCTGGCCGACCGGCTGGACGAGCGGGGCCGCGCCTTCGTCGACCTGTCGGTGCTCGCCGAGAACTCAGGCGCGATCCGGCTCTACGAGCGGCTGGGCTTCCACCGCACCGGCACGCTCTGCGTGAAGCGGAAGAACCCGATCAACGAGCGGCTCTTCCTGCCGGCCACCCCGGCGGGCTACGACGAGCTGAACCCGTACGCGAAGATCGTCGCCGACGAGGCGATGCGGCGCGGCATCCGGGTGGAGGTCACCGACGCCCACTGGGGTGAGCTGCGGTTGACCAACGGCGGCCGGACGATCGTCACCCGCGAGTCGCTGTCCGAGCTGACCTCGGCGGTGGCGATGAGCCGCTGCGACGACAAGCGGGTCACCCGGCGCATCCTCACCGAGGCCGGCCTGTCGGTGCCGCGCGGCCGGACCGCCACCGGCGATCCCGACGACCTGGCCTTCCTCACCGACATCGGCCCGGTGGTGGTCAAGCCGGCCCGGGGCGAACAGGGCAACGGCATCACCGTCGGGGTGCGTACCGCCGAGGCGCTGGCCGCCGCCGTCGAGCTGGCCCGCCGGTTCTGCCCCGACGTGCTGATCGAGGAGCTGCGGGCCGGCGAGGACCTGCGGGTGATCGTCATCGACCACGAGGTGGTGGCTGCGGCGGTACGCCGACCGGCGCAGATCACCGGCGACGGGGTGCACGACATCACCGAGCTGATCGAGCGGCAGAGTCGGCGGCGGGCCGCCGCCACCGGTGGTGAGTCCCGCATCCCGGTCGACGAGATGACCCGCGAGGTGGTGGCCGGGGCCGGGCACCGGATGCACGACGTACTGCCCGAGGGGCGGATGTTGGCGGTGCGCCGGACGGCGAACCTCCACACCGGTGGCACAATCCACGACGTGACGGCCGAACTGCACCCGACGATCGCCACCGCCTGCGTGGCGGCGAGTCGGGCCCTGGACATCCCGGTGACCGGGCTGGACCTGTTGGTCCCCGCCCCCGACCAGCCCGAGCACGTCTTCATCGAGGCGAACGAGCGGCCGGGCCTGGCCAACCACGAGCCCCAGCCCACCGCCGAGCGCTTCGTGGACCTGCTCTTCCCCGGCACCCGCGCACCGCAGCGGCTCTGGAGCCCGGCCGGTCCCGGAGGGGGCGCGTGAGCCTCAAGCCCCTGGAGATCGACCTGGAGTACCTGCGCCAGGTGCTGGTGGAGCTGCTGGACATCCCGAGCCCGTCGGGGCGTACCGACCACGTGCAGCAGTACGTGGGGGAACGCCTCTCCGCGCTCGGCATCCCGTCCACGCTGACCCGGCGGGGTGCGCTCAGCGCCTGCCTGCCCGGCCCCCGGCAGACCGGTGCCGACCGGGCCATCGTGGTGCACACCGACACCATCGGCGGGATGGTGAAGCGGCTCAAGGAGAACGGCCGGCTCGAGCTGAAGACCATCGGCACGCACTCCGCCCGGTTCGCCGAGGGCGCGCACGTACGGATCTTCACCGACGACCTGGACCGGGTGATCACCGGCCAGGTGCTGCCGTTGAAGGCCAGCGGGCACCGCTACAACGACGACGTCGACCTCCAGGGCGTCGGCTGGGAGCATGTCGAGGTACGGGTCGACGAGCCGGTCGAGGACATCGCCGGCCTGCGGGCGCTCGGCATCGACGCGGGCGACTTCGTGGCGTTCCTGCCGAACCCGATGATCAGCCCCTCCGGGTACGTGAAGTCCCGGCACCTGGACGACAAGGCCGGCGTGGCGGCGGTGTTGACCGCGTTCAAGGCGGTGGTGGACGCCGGCATCACCCCGACGGTCACCGCCCACCTGCTGGTCACCGTCACCGAGGAGATCGGGCACGGGGCCAGCCACGGCCTGGACCCGGACGTCGCCGAGATCGTCTCGGTGGACGCGGCGGTGGTCGCCCCGGGCCAGCAGTCCCGGGAGAACGCGGCCACCCTGGCGATGGGCGACGGGGTCGGCCCGTTCGACTACCACCTGACCCGCAACCTCGCCGCCATCGCCAAGGACCACGGGGTGGACCTGGTCCGCGACGTCTTCGACTACTACCGCTCGGACGTCGCGGCGGCGGTCGAGGCGGGCGCGCACGCCCGGGTGGCGCTGCTCGGCTTCGGGGTGGACGCCACCCACGGCCACGAGCGCACCCACCTGGACGGGCTGCGCCACCTGACCCAACTGCTCTGCCTCTACCTCCAGAGCGACCTGGTCTTCCCCGAGTGGGACGCCGAACCGGAGGGCGACCTGGCCGACTTCCCGTCCCTGGCGGTGCAGCCGGCCAGCGAGGAGGGCCCACGCGAGGGCCCGATCGGCCTCGTCGACTGAGCGCCCGGGGGTTCCCGGGTCTGTGATCGAAATCCGTTGCCGGTGCCCCGCGAAGTGGTTAGCGTGGCGGTACACGGGAAAGGAGGTGGTCCAGACTTGTATAACAATCGGACTCGTGAGGTGGCTGTCCGCTAGCCGCTGTCCTCGACAGTGAAACACCAGCATGATCGTCGAGACCGTGTGGCAGCGGTGCGGCGAATCCACGGCAGCCACCCGACCCCCGGGGTGCCGACCCAGTCCAGTCGGCCCGCGCACCAGCGCGGAAGCCCCGGGGGTCGCCCATTCCCGGCGCCATCGGGCCCGCCAGCTCAGCCCGGCACCACCGGGCCCAGCTCAGCACGGCACCGTCGGGTCGGTCAGCTCAGCCCGGGGAGGCCGCCTTGTCCATGCGTGAGCTGGTGGTGCTCGGGACGGCCAGCCAGACACCCACCCGGCTGCGCAACCACAACGGCTACGTGCTGCGCTGGGACGACGAGATCATCCTCTTCGACCCGGGCGAGGGCAGCCAGCGGCAGCTCCTGCACACCGGGGTGACCGCCACCGACCTGACCCGGATCTGCGTCACCCACTTCCACGGCGACCACTGTCTCGGCCTGCCCGGCACCATCCAGCGGCTCTCCCTGGACCGGGTTCCGCACCCGGTGGCGGTGCACTTCCCGGCCGGTGGTGCCGACTACTTCGCCCGGCTGCGGCACGCCAGCTCCTTCCACGAGACCGCCGAGCTGGCCGTCGAGCCGATCACCACCGACGGGCAGCGGATCACCCTGGGCGTCGGCACGCTGGAGGCCCGCCGGCTGCGGCACCCGATCGAGACGTACGGTTACCGGCTGGTCGAGCCGGACGGTTGCCGGATGCTGCCGGAGCGGCTGTCCGCGTACGGTATCGGTGGGCCGGCCGTCGGCGAGCTGTTGCGCGTCGGGCACCTGGACGTCGGCGGACGCCGCGTCACCCGCGACGAGGTGAGTGTGGTCCGGCCGGGGCAGCGGTTCGCCTTCGTGATGGACACCGGCCTCTGCGACGGGGTGTACGCCCTCGCCGAGCACGCCGACCTGCTGGTCATCGAGTCGACGTTCCTGGCGTCGGAGGCCGCGCTCGCCGCCGAGGTCGGCCACCTGACCGCCGGCCAGGCCGCCCGGGTCGCGACCGAGTCGGGGGTACGCACGCTGGTGCTCACCCACTTCTCCCAGCGGTACGCCGACCCGCGCCGCTTCCACGACGAGGCCCGCGAGCACTTCGCCGGTGAGCTGGTGATCGCCGAAGACCTGACCACCGTGCCGGTCCCGCCCCGGCGGGTAGCCTCGGCCGGGTGAACGTCACGCTCCGTCCCGCCGTCGCCGGCGACCTGATGTCGGTCGGCGCCCTGCACCAGCGCTCCCGGGTGGCGGCGTACTCGTCGTTCCTGCCGGCCGGGGCGTTGGCCGAACCGACGCCGGCGGCGATGGGGGCGTACTGGGTCGAGCGGTGGACGTGGGAGCGGGACGAGCACCTGATGACCGTGGCCGAGCGGGACGGCCGGTTGGTCGGCTTCAGCTACCTCGGCCCCGACGACGAGGGCGACCCGGCGACCGGCCTGCTCAACGCCATCCACCTCGAACCGGCCGAGCGGGGCCGGGGCACCGGCCGGGCGCTCATGGCCGACGCGCTGGACGCCATGCGGACGCGTGGCTGGCGTCGGGCGGTGCTCTGGGTGCTGGAGCACAACACCGGTGCCCGGGGCTTCTACGAGCACGGCGGCTGGACCTGGACCGGCGGCACCCGGGACGAGCGCATCGGCACCACCCCCGTGCCCCAGCTCCGCTACACCCGCCCCCTCTAGGCGGGTGGCCCGCGCCCGGACCACCACCGGGTCACCGCGCCGGACGCGGCGAGGGGCCCCTCCGGTGGAAGGGCCCCTCGCCGTGGTACGTCGGGTCAGTGCGCGCCGAGGTGGGCGAGGAGGTCCTGACGGGTCAGTACGCCCCTGGGCTTGCCGTCGACAAGCACCAGCGCCGCGTCGGACTTCTCCAGCAGCCCCACCGCCTCGCTCACCGGCTGACCACCGCCGATCATCGGTAGCGGGTCGCCCATGTGCCGTTCGATGGTGTCGTGCAGGTGCGCCTGGCCGGTGAAGAGGGCATCCAGCAGATCCCGCTCGGCGATCGAGCCGGCCACCTCGCCGGTCACCACCGGCGGCTCGGCCTTGAGCACCGGGAGCTGGGAGACGCCGTACTCGCGCATGTAGTCGATGGCGTCGCGGACGGTCTCGGTCGGGTGGACGTGCACCAGCTCGGGCAGCCCACCCGGCTTGCTCGCCAGCGCGTCGGCGACGGTCGGCTCGGTGCCGGAGTGGTCCAGGAAGCCGTACCGGGCCATCCACCGGTCGTTGAAGATCTTCGACAGGTAGCCCTTGCCGCTGTCCGGCAGCAGCACCACGATCACGTCGTCCGGGCCGGCGGCGCGGGCCACCTCCAACGCCGCCACCACGGCCATCCCGCAGGAGCCGCCGACCAGCAGGCCCTCCTCGCGGGCCAACCGCCGGGTCATCTCGAAGGACGCCTTGTCGGAGACCTCGATGATGTCGTCGGCGATCCCCCGGTCGTACGTCTGGGGCCAGAAGTCCTCACCGACGCCCTCGACCAGGTACGGCCGACCGGTGCCGCCGGAGTAGACCGAGCCCTCCGGGTCCGCCCCGATAACCTTCACCCGACCGTCGGACGCCTCCTTGAGGTAGCGCCCGATGCCGGAGATGGTGCCTCCGGTGCCGACCCCGGCGACGAAGTGGGTGAGCCCGCCCTCGGTCTGCTGCCACAGCTCGGGGCCGGTGGTCTCGTAGTGCGAGCGCGGGTTGGCCGGGTTGCTGTACTGGTCGGGCTTCCACGCGCCGGGGATCTCCCGGGCCAGCCGGTCGGAGACGTTGTAGTAGGAGCGTGGGTCCTCCGGGGCGACGGCGGTCGGGCAGACCACCACCTCGGCCCCGTACGCGCGCAGCACGTCCTGCTTGTCCTGGCTGACCTTGTCGGGGCAGACGAAGACGCAGTGGTAGCCCTTGAGCTGGGCCACCAGGGCCAGCCCGACACCGGTGTTGCCGCTGGTCGGCTCGACGATCGTGCCGCCGGGCTTGAGGATTCCGGCGGCCTCGGCGTCCTCCACCATCCGCAGCGCGATCCGGTCCTTCACCGAGCCGCCCGGGTTGAGGTACTCCACCTTCGCCAGCACGGTCGCCCGGATGCCCTCGGTGACGTTGCGCAGCCGTACCAGTGGGGTGTTGCCGATCAGGTCGACGACGTTGTCGTAGTACTGCACCTCGTTGTGCCCTTCGTTGCGGCGCCGGCGACGGCGGCCTGGCAGACGATCCTTCGTCGCCCAGGGTACGGGCTGTCAGAGCGCCACATGACCGGGGATGACGGAGCCACCACGGGCCTCCCACTCCAGGAAGCGCTCGGTCTCCGACAGCACGCTGCCGGCCAGCCAGGTGACCATGACGGCGTCGTCCACCAGGCCGAAAACCGTCAGGAACAGCTCCGGCACCACGTCGATGGGCGAGACGACGTAGACCGTCGCCGCCGTCATCATGGCCAGCCGGAGGCCGCCGTCGTACTCGCCCCGGGCGGTGGCCCGGATCATCCGGGGCAGCGCCGCCAAACGGGTGCCCAGCGACGGGCCACCCCGGGCGCCCGCCGCCAACGACCGGGCCAGCGCCGTGAAGGCCGCGGTCCGTTTCAAAGTCCTACCCATCTCATCCAGCCCCTCTCCACCGACCAGCGTGACTCCCCGGCGCAAGCCGTCGTCACCTGCGGCGGGACGACCGCACGTGGACCCCGCCACCGGATCAGGTACCCAGAACCGTCGTCGCCCAGCCCTGAACCGGCCGTCCTGCCGGAAGCGGGGTGTCGTTCCGGCGCGATAATGTCGCTGTATGGGGGTGGCTGGTTCCGTCGTTCCGGTTGATCCGCGCTGGCGCCGCGCCCGGCAGGTCGTCCGCCTGGCGGCGATCGGCACGGGTGCCACCGCGGCTGCCGTCGCCGCGACCGGCGGGGTGCTGCTCGGTCAGGCCCGGCAGGCCCGGCGCACCATCCCGATGGCGGAGGCCCCGCCGCCCCGCTGTGACGGTGTGTACGGCGCCAAGATCCCCGGCTCGCCGCTGACCATGGTGATCCTCGGCGACTCCTCGGCCGCCAGCTACGGGGTGCTGCGGCGGCGGGAGACCCTGGGTTCGCTGTTGGCCACCGGGCTGTCCCGGCGGTTGCACCGGGCCGTGCGGGTGCACCGCTTCGCCGTGGTCGGCGCGCTCTCCGCCGGCCTCCGGCCGCAGGTCGAGGCGGCGTTGGAGTGCGCACCGGACGTCGCGGTGATCCTGGTCGGTGGCAACGACGTCACCAACCGCACGCCGTACTCCGTGGCGGTCCGCTACCTGGTCGACGCGGTCCGCACGCTGCGCGCCGCCGGTTGTGAGGTGGTCGTCGGGACCTGCCCCGACCTGGGCGCGATCCAGCCGATCCAGCCTCCGCTGCGCTGGCTGGCCCGGCGGTGGAGCCGACAGCTCGCCACCGCCCAGACGGTCGCGGTGGTCGAGGCGGGCGGTTGGACGGTCTCCCTCGGTGACCTGCTCGGCCCCCGGTTCGCCGCCGAGCCGACGCGGATGTTCGCCTGGGACCGGTTCCACCCCTCCGCCGAGGGGTACGCGATGGCCGCCGCCGCGCTCCTGCCGACCGTGCTGTCGGCGCTCGGGGGCGGGGAGCGTCGGCCGTTGCTGGCGCTCGGCGAGGGCGTACGGTCGCTGCCCCAGGCCGCCCATGAGGCGGCCCGGCACGCCGGCACGGAGGTCAGTGGCACCCAGGTCCGGGGCCGTGACCACGGCCCGGCCGGCCGCTGGGCGCAGCTACGGCGGCGGGCCTTCTTCGGCGTCGCCCCGGTGCCGCAGCCCGGCCCCGCCGCCGACTCACCCCAACTGGAGGGACTGGCATGAGCGAGCACAGCGAGCGAACCACCGGGTGCCACGGGTGCCACGCCGAGCCGGCCACCGCCGACACCTGCCTCCGGACGGTGACACCGTGACCGGGCGTTCGGTCGGCGGCGAACTCGCCGTACGGCTCGGCCGGGCCGCGGCGGTCTCCCTGCTCGCCGGGACGATCGGCGGCGCGGCGGTGCTGGCCGGCCAGGCGGTGGCGGCCCGTAACCGCAGCTACGCCCAGCCCGAGCTGGGCCTGGCGCTACGGGCCACGGTCGGCCGGGTCGGCGCCGCGCCGCTGCGGCTGGTGCTGCTCGGCGACTCCTCGGCGCTCGGCGTCGGGGTGACCCGCTTCGACGAGACCGTCGGCGGGCAGCTCGCCCACCTGCTGGCCGAGGGGCCGACCGGCCGTCGGGTGCACCTGTCCAGCGTGGGGGTCTCCGGTTCCCGCTCCGACGACCTGGCGACCCAGGTGGCACGGGCGTTGCTCGGCGACCGGCCGGACGTCGCGGTGGTGCTGATCGGGGCGAACGACGCCACGGCCATGCGCCGCCCGATCGAGGCGGCGGCCTACCTCGCCGCGGCGGTGCGCCGGCTGCGGGAGGCCCGGGTCGAGGTCGTCGTCGGCACCTGCCCGGATCTGGGTGCGGTGCGGGCGGTGGCCCCGCCGCTGCGGCAGCTGATCGGCTGGTCGGGTCGGCGGATCGCGCGGGCACAGACCGCCGCCGTGCTCGATGCCGGGGGCACGGTCGTCGAGCTGGGTACGGAGACCGGGCCGGTGTTCCGGGCCGACGCCGGGACGCTGTGCCACGACGGCTTCCACCCGTCGGCCGACGGCTACCGGGTGTGGGCGCACGCCCTCCTGCCGGCGGTCGCCGCCGCCGCCAACGTCGCCTCCCGGCACTGACCCGCCCGGGTGACATTTCCCGCCGGGCGGTCCGCTTCCGCACCAAGTTACCGGCAAGTTAACGTTGGTTCATGCCGATTGAGTCGTCCCGCGACGCCGTCATCGTCGCCACCGCCCGGTCCCCCATCGGCCGCGCCTTCAAGGGCTCCCTGCGCGAGGTCCGCCCGGACGACCTCGCCGCCACCATCGTCCAGGCCGCCCTGGACAAGGTCCCCGGGCTCGACCCCACCACCATCGACGACCTCTATCTCGGGTGCGGGCTGCCCGGCGGCGAGCAGGGCTTCAACCTGGCCCGGGTGGTCGCCACCCTGATGGGCCTGGACGGCCTGCCCGGTGCCACGCTGACCCGCTACTGCGCGTCGTCGGTGCAGACCACCCGGATGGCGATGCACGCGATCCGGGCCGGCGAGGGCGACGTCTTCGTCTCCGCCGGTGTCGAGATGGTCTCCCGGTACGCCCGGGGCAACTCCGACACCCTCCCGCCCGAGGCGCAGGCGCTGGTCGGCGGCGGCTGGGAGAACCCGCGCTTCGCCGAGGCCCGGCAGCGGTCGACGGCCCGCGCGCAGGGTGGTGCCGACGTGTGGACCGACCCGCGCGAGGACGGCCAGCTCCCCGACATCTACCTGGCCATGGGGCAGACGGCGGAGAACCTGGCCCAGGTGCACGACATCACCCGGGAGGAGATGGACGCGTTCGGCGTCCGCAGCCAGAACCTCGCCGAGAAGGCCATCGCCGACGGCTTCTGGGCCCGCGAAATCACCCCGGTCAGCACGCCGGACGGCACCGTGGTGAGCACCGACGACGGCCCGCGCGCCGGGGTCACCATGGAGGCGGTGGCCGGGCTGAAGCCGGTCTTCCGCCCGGACGGCCGGATCACCGCCGGCAACTGCTGCCCGCTGAACGACGGCGCGGCCGCCGTGGTGGTGATGAGCGCCCAGCGGGCGAGGGACCTGGGGCTCACCCCGCTGGCCCGGATCGTCTCCACCGGTGTCACCGCGCTGTCGCCGGAGATCATGGGCCTCGGCCCGGTCGAGGCGTCGAGGCAGGCGCTCCGCCGGGCCGGGATGACCGTGGACGACGTCGACCTGGTCGAGATCAACGAGGCGTTCGCCGCCCAGGTGATCCCGTCGTACCGGCAGCTCGGCATCCCGGAGGAGAAGGTCAACGTGATGGGCGGGGCGATCGCCGTCGGCCACCCGTTCGGCATGACCGGCGCCCGGATCACCAGCACCCTGCTCAACGCCCTGCAGTGGCACGACCGGACGATCGGCCTGGAGACCATGTGCGTCGGAGGCGGTCAGGGCATGGCGATGGTGCTGGAACGGCTGAGCTGAGCCCTACAGCGTGCTGCGGGTCGCCGTCACCGTGGCGGTGGCCCCGGCCAGCACCGCCTCCGGCGGCCCGGCGGCGACCAGGTCCGCCGCGACCACCCGGAGCTGGTCGGGCAGGGCCATCGGATGCGCCAACCGGGGTACGTCCCGGCGCGGCTCGCCCTCCGCGTCGGCGGCCAGGTCGGCGACCTCCTGCACCAGCTTGTGCACCAGGTCGGCCCGGGACACGTTGCCGCCCTCGGCGACCGCCGCCCAGCGCGGCTGCTGCCAGTGGCCCACCTGACGGACCAGCAGCGCCACCGCCCGGTCCAACTCCGCTGCGCTCATCGTCGGCGAGTCTACGCACCGGCCGGGCGGGCCGGGCGGACAGACGACGGCACACCGGGCGGGCCGGTGCGGATCGTCCGGACAGACGACGGCGCCCGCCGCCGCAGGGTCGCGGTGGCGGGCGCCGGGTGCGAAACCGTCAGTCGTCGCCCTGGAAGTAGCTGATCAGGCGGAGCATCTCCAGGTAGAGCCAGACCAGGCTGACCACGATGCCGAACGCGGCAGTCCAGGAGTAGCGGGCCGGCAGCCCCATCCGGACGCCGTCCTCGACCTCCTTGAAGCTGAGCACGAAGCTCAACGAGGCGACCACGATGCAGACCAGGCTGAACCCGATGGCCAGCGGGCTGCCGTCGCGCAGGCCGGTGTTGACCCCGAACAGGGCCAGCACGAGGTTGATCAGCATGACGGCGAAGAGGCCCGCCATCACGGCGATCATGCCCTTGACGAACTTGGGGGTGGCCCGGATGACCCGCGCCTTGTAGAGCATGGTCATCACGAAGAAGACGCCGAAGGTGGCGATCACGGCCTGGAGCACGATGCCCTGGTAGGCCGTCTCGTAGACCTTGCTGACCAGGCCGACGAAGGCACCCTCGACGATCGCGTACGCGACGACCAGCGCCGGGTTGGCGACCCGGGAGAACGAGATGATCAGGCCGAGGACCAGGCCGACCATCGCGGCCCCGATCCAGGCGACGCCGAGCACCGAATCCGGCACCAGGATCCAGGCGGCCGCGGCGGAGACGCCGAGGATGCCCAGGAGCGTGACGGTCTTGACGACGACGTCGTCGAGGGTCATCGTGCCGGACACCATCGGGGCGACCGGGTAGCCCGGCTGGCCCGGGTACTGCTGGGGAATACCGGGCTGTCCATAACCGGACGGCCCGGGCTGGGCGTACCCGGCGGAGCGCTCCCGCTCGGCCGCCTGGCCGAGCCGGGCGAGCACCGGGTTCGAGGTCTTCACTGTCTCAGGCCTCCCTCAGGGGGTCGTCGCACGCAAACGTGCACTTCCAGGGTAAACGGCCGGGCCCCACCCGCGACGACCGGGACGCTGTGGGAAAGCTGAGAGTGTGGTGCCCGGGGCGGGTCTCGAACCCGCACGCCTTGCGGCAGCCGCTTTTAAGGCGGCCGTGTCTGCCGTTCCACCACCCGGGCGGGGGCGGCGTCGCGTCGATGCGCGACGGTGCAGTGTCACGGTAACCCGTTGGGCGGCGGCGACGTACCCCGTGGCCCCGCCGCAGGCCCACCGGACGAGTTCCGGCCGGACGACGCCGTAGGTACGCCCCTCCCCTCGACCGGGAAGGGGCGTACGGCACGCAGCGGCGGTCAGGCCGCCTTGCTGGTGATCGGGATCGGCTGCGACGCCTCCGCGAACTCCTCGCGCGGGTCGTGCAGCTGGCCGAGCGCGACCACCTCGCGCTTGAGGAAGAAGGCCAGCGACCAGTCGACCACGACCCGGACCTTGCGGTTGAACGACGGAATCCGGCTCATGTGGTACGTCCGGTGCATGAACCAGGCCGGCCAGCCCTTCATCTTCACGCCGTACACCTGGGCCACGCCCTTGTGCAGGCCGAGGCTGGCCACGCTGCCGGCGTGCTTGTGCTTGTAGTCGACCGGCTCCTGCCCCCGGACGACCAGCGCGATGTTGTCGGCCATCCGGGATGCCTGCCGCACCGCGTGCTGGGCACTGGGCGAGCAGTAGTTGCCCGGCTCCTTGGTCAGGTCCGGTACGGCGGCACAGTCGCCGGCGCTCCACGCCCCCTCCACCACCCGGTCGCCGTCGACGACCTGGAGGGTGGGCAGGCAGGTGACCCGCCGCCGCTCGTCGCGGGGGAAGTCCGTCTTGTCCAGCATCGGCGACGGCTTGACGCCGGCCGTCCAGACGATGGTGTCGGAACGGAAGCTGTCCCCGTCGGAGAGTTTCACCACACCGTCGACGCAGGACTCCAACCGGGTGTCCAGCCGGATGTCCATGTTCCGCTTGAGCAGCTGCTGCACGGTGTACGCGCCCATGTCCCGGTCGACCTCGGGCAGCACCCGCTGGGTCGCCTCGACCAGCACCCAGCGCATGTCCTCCGGCTTCAGCTCCGGGTAGTAGCGCAGCGCGTCCCGGGCCATGTCCTCCATCTCGGCCAGCGCCTCGATGCCGGCGTAGCCACCGCCGACGAAGGTGAAGGTCAGCGCGGACCGGCGGACGTCGGCGTCGGGCGTGACGGCGGCCACGTCGAGCCGGTCCAGCACGTGGTTGCGCAGGTAGATGGCCTCGCCGATGGTCTTGAACCCGATCCCGTGCTCGTGCAGTCCGGGGATCGGCAGGGTGCGGGACACCGAGCCGGGGGCCACGATCACGTGGTCGTACGGAATCTCCCGGGTCGGTCCGGAGATCGGCTGCACCACCGCGGTCTTGCGGCTGTGGTCGATCCGGGTCACCGCGCCCGCCACGACCTTGCACCTGCGCAACTCGCGCCGCAGCGGCACCACGGAGTGCCGGGGCGAGATGTTGCCGGCCGCCGCCTCGGGGAGGAACGGCTGGTACGTCATGTGCGGCTGCGGGTCGACGACGACGACCTCGGCCTCACGGGAGCTCAGCTTCTTGGACAGGCGCAGAGCGGCGTACAGGCCAACGTGCCCGGCACCCACGACAAGGATCCGCTTCGGATTCACGTCATCTATCTTTCCCCGGGCGGCTCCGGTAATCCCGCTCGAGACCCCCATCTGTGACGGAGCACAACACCTGTGACCTGCACGACGTCCCCGCTGGAGGCCGCTATCTGCGGCGCAGCAGCCAGCCCAGCAACCCGCTCAGACCCACCGCCACCAGCAGCCCGGCCACCGTGACGGCCTGGAAACCGTCATTCGGGCCGAGCTGCCCCGACCGGGTCAACAGCACGCCGATCACGGCGGACGCCAGCACCACCGCACCGGCCCGGCCGAGCCAGCGCAGCACGACGTTCGGGTCGATCGCCCCGTCGTACGGCAGCACGGCCACGAGCGCGCAGAGGGTGTGCCCGAGGTAGAGCAGGGCCGCCACCGCCAATAACCGCCACAACGCGATCGGGCGGTCGTAACCGGCCGAAGCGAACACCCAGCCGGTCACCGTGACCAGCGCGGCGAAAGTCGGCCACACCCGACGCGGGGCCGCCGCCGGCAGCACCGCCACCACCGTCAACGCGAGCAACGACCGGGCGTTGAACAGCTGCACCGGGTACGCCAGCAGCAGGCCGGCCAGCACGACCAGGAAGATGCCACCGCGCACCAGCAGCGGCAGCAGCGCGACCCGGGTCGCCGCCGTACGGACCACCCGGACCCGCTCCCGGGTCGCGTCCACCGCGTTCACCGGCCACCCACCCGGGGTGCGGTCGCCAGCCGGGCGACGTCCCGCAGCACCTGGTCCAGGCTGCCCGCACCGGCCCAGCCCACCACCGGCACACCGTGCTCCCGGAGCTGGGTGATCATCGTGTCCCGGTCCAACCGCCACAGCCGGTACGCCACCGGCGCCCAGCCCCGGTCACCGGGCGGGGAGAGGTCGGTCGGCAGGGTGTCCACCGCCACCACGAACCGGCCGCCCCGGGCCAACCGGGCCAACATCTGCGCGGACCGTTCGTCGAGCAACGGGGTGAGCACCACCACCAGGGCGTCGGCGGAGAGCACCTGGGGGCCGAAGACCTGGTCGTACGGCTCGTGCGGGGAGGACTCGGCGCGCACGTCGAGCAGCCACTCCAGGACGGTCAGGTACTGCCGGCGGCCGGTGGCCGGGCGCAGTCGGCGGGCCGCCGGACCGTACTCCAGCAGCGCCACCCGGTCGCCCCGGTGCAGGTAGTGCTCGGCGATCGCGGCGGCGGCCCGGACCGTGGTGTCCAACACGGACGCCGCGCCGGCCACCCCGCCGGAGCGGCCCGCCTCGGCCAGCACGTCGAGCAGGACGACCACCTCGGCGTCCCGGTCGGACAGGGTCGACGCCACGTGCAACTGCCGGGTCCGCAACGACACCCGCCAGTCGATCCGGCGCAGCCGGTCCCCCGGCCCGAAGACCCGCACCCCGGCCAGCTCGCCGCCCTCCCCCGGGCGGCGCGAGTGGTGCGCGCCGACCAGCCCGGCGGCCCGGGGCATCGCCTCCACCGCGTCGAACGGCTCGGTCTTCGGGTACACCCGCATCCGCACCGGCTCGGTGAGCACCGCCCGGGAGACCAGCAGCCCGTCGGCGGCGGCGGCGCGGGCGCCGGCCGGGCCGATCGGGTGCCGGCCCCAGCGCAGCGCGGTGCCGGACAACTCCAGGTCGACGGCGGTGCCGGTGGCAAGCGAGGTGACGAAGGGCCGGTCCGCGCCGCCGGCGCGGCTGACGTCCAGCCCGAGCCCGCCGAAGCCGGCCCGCCGCACCCGCAGCCACGGCGAGATCCGGGTCCGGACCACCACCACGTCGTACGGCACGGTGTCCGGGTTGCCCACCACCACGGCGCCGGCCAACTCGCCGCCCTCGACCAGTTGGGCGTCCCCGGCGGTGATCTCCAACTGCGGGGCGGCGACGGGCCGGCGGCGCAACGCGTAGGCGGTGCCGAGCGCGAACGGCGTGGCCAGCACGACCAGGTCGACCCGGCCGAGCAGCACGGCGGCGATCAGCAGCAGCCCGGTGAGCAGCACCGCCCGGCCGAGCGCCCAGGTGGGCGACCAGCCCGCCGCCGGCTCCTGACGGTCAGGCACGACGATCAGCGCCCGGACCGGCCGGCCGCGTAGCTGGGCAGCGCCCCACTGGCCGGGGCCGGGGTCTGCTCCAGCACCTCGCCGACCACGAACGACGGGTCCACCCGGCGCAGCCACATCTCCGGGCGCAACGTGATCCGGTGTGCCAGGGCGGGGGCCGCCACCTCCTTCACGTCCTCCGGCACCACGTAGTCGCGGCCGGCGAAGACGGCCCGGACCCGGGCCAGCAGCAGCAGCGCCAGCGAACCACGAGGGGAGGCCCCGACCAGCACCGACGGGTGTTCCCGGGTGGCCGCGGTGAGGTCCACGATGTACCGGCCGACGGAGTCCTCCACCACCACGTCCTCCAGCGCGGCCTGCATGGCCCGCAGGGTGGCGGCGTCGACCACCGGTTCGATCCGGGCCTCCTCGCGGCGACGGTTCATCCGCCGGCGCAGCACCTCCCACTCCTCGTCCTGCTCCGGGTAGCCGAACGACACCCGCAGCAGGAACCGGTCGAGCTGCGCCTCGGGCAGCGGGTACGTCCCCTCGTACTCGATCGGGTTGGCGGTGGCGAGGACGTGGAACGGCTCGTCCAACCGGTAGGTGACGCCCTCGACGGAGACCTGCTTCTCCTGCATCGCCTCCAGCAGCGCCGACTGGGTCTTCGGCGGCGTCCGGTTGATCTCGTCGGCCAGCAGCAGGTTGGTGAAGAGCGGGCCGGCCCGGAAGGAGAAGTCGCCGCTGCGCTGGTCGTAGAGGAACGAGCCGGTGACGTCGGCGGGGAGCAGGTCGGGGGTGAACTGGAGGCGGCGGAAGTCCAGCCCGAGGGCCTGGGCGAAGGAGCGCGCGGTAAGCGTCTTGCCCAACCCGGGGAGGTCCTCCAGCAGCACGTGCCCGCCGGCCAGGATACCGGCGAGGACAAGTTCCAGGGACTCCCGCTTGCCGACCACGACCGTGCCGACCGCGTCCAGCACCGCTCGGGCCAGGTGGCCGACCTCCGTGGCGGCGATGCTGCGGTCCACGTCGTTCATCAGATCTTCTCCAGTTCGGCGACGATCACCGCGAGGTCGCGCGGCGACGGGGGACGGCGGGAGGGGGCGTCGAGGAAGCTCCACAGCTGGTCCCCGAGCAGGGCACGGGCCCGGGTGGGGTCGGATTCCCGGGTCAGGCCGTGACGTTGACGCAGCCGCTCGTCGGCCAGTTCGCCGAGGCGGGGCAGGATCCGCTCGGCGAACCGTTCCGGGTTCTCCGAGGACCAGTCCAGCGGGCGCTCCCAGCCGTTGATGGCGGCCCGCAGCGCGTCCCGGGCGGCCCAGTTGTAGGCGCCGGGTTCCTCACCGACGGGGGCCCGGCCACCGCTACGGGGCGGAGGCGGCGGGGCCAGCGCGGCGGTGACCCGGCGGACGACGAGCACCGCCAGCACCCCGGCCACCACGATCCCGAGCGACAGTTGCAGGCCGACCGCCCGCAGGCCGACCAGGACCACGGCGGTCACCCCGGCGGCGGTGAGAAGCAGCCGGAACACCCAGCGGGCGCGTCCGCCCCGGGCCCGTCCCGGCCGGGCCGCCGGCTCGTCCTCGAAGCGGAACAGGTCGTCCAGACCGGTCGACTCGCTCATCCCGGCACCTCACCGGGTGCGCGGTGCCGGGCGGTCACGCCGGCACCTGCGCGTCGGCCAACGTGGTGAGTTCGCCGCGCAGCCGCCGCAGCGCCCCCCGGGCCTGGTCCCGCATCCGCGCGTCGACGGTGTGGGTGGCGTAGCGGGCCTCGCGGTAGACGTGGGCGAAGCCGTCCAGCACGTCGGCGCTGGCGATGGCGGGCACGCCGGCCGCCGGCTCGCCACGCAGCAGCCGGGTGACCAGGTCGGTGGGGGTGTCCCCGGTACGCCTCGGCACGCCGGCCTCGGTGGCGGCCTCCTCCAGCCGTACCCAGCAGGCGATGACGGCGGTACGCGGGTCGGTGTCGGCGTCGTCCAACTCCTCCAGGCCGGCGTCGAGCGCGGCCACCACCTCCCGGGCGGTGCCCTCGGCGGCACGCCGGGCCCGCGCGGCGGGGATCGCCCGGGTGGTCCGGCGCAGCGCGCCGCGCAGCAGCGTCCAGGCCAGGTAGCCGAGGGCGGCCAGGATGGCCAGTCCGAGCAGGACGATCGCCGCCGTGGTGATCCACTGCGGGACGCTCGGCCGGGTCTGCTCGGCGTCGGCGCGCGGCTCGACCGGAAACGACCGGGCCGGCGCGGCGGACGGATACGCCGGCACGTACGGGATGTTGTCGGCGGCCGGCGGGATGCGGTTGGCGCCGATCGACGAATGCCCGGCGGCGAGCGCTGCGGCGAGCAGCAGCAGGGTCACCATGGCGACGGGCCACCATCTGCGCAGTACGCCGAGGTCCATCGCCACCGTCCCACGCTGCTCAGTCCACCCCGGCGAGCTGCTTCGCCCGGGTGAACACATCGTCCAGCATCTCTGCGGTCAACCGCCCGGTGAAGGTGTTCTGCTGGCTGACGTGGTAGCAACCGAGCAGATCGGGAGCGGCCGACCCGGACCAGTGTGCCCCATGGCCGAAGGCCGGTCGCGGGCTGGGCGGCCGGATTCCCCACACCTGGCGCAGCACCGGCCACCACGCGGCCCAGGCGAAGGCACCCAGCGCGACGACCACCCGCAGGGTGGGCCGGATCAGCTCCACCTCCCGGTGCAGCCAGGGGGCGCAGGTGTCCCGCTCGGCCGGCGTGGGCTTGTTGTCCGGCGGCGCGCACCGTACGGCGGCGAAGATCCGGGTGCCGGTGAGGGTGAGCCCGTCGTCGGCGGCCACGCTTGTCGGCTGGTTGGCCAGCCCGGCGCGGTGCAGGGCGGCGAAGAGCACGTCGCCGGAGCGGTCCCCGGTGAAGACCCGCCCGGTCCGGTTGCCCCCGTGCGCGGCCGGGGCCAGCCCGAGAATCCCGATCCGGACGTCCGACGCCGGGGCCGGCACCGGGGCCGGACAAGCCGCCGGAGTCGGGCCGGTGGCCCCGAAGCTGGCCGCCGGCACCGCCGCCCTCGTCGCGCTGGTGACGGCGCGCGACGAGGAGCCGGTGGCCGGGCGTGACGAACGGGCGGCGGCCGGGTCTGACGAGCGGGCGGTGGCCGGCGGGCCCGATCCGCCCCGCCCGGTGCGGTTGTCCGGGGCGCCGAAGCCGGGCACCGGGCGACCCCAGTACTCCTGATCGCGGAAGGCGGCCCGTTTCGTCCGGGCGACCTCTTCCCGCCAGTCGACCAGCCGCGGGCAGGCGAAACAGTCGCTGATCGCGCCGTCGAGGTCGGCCAGGTCGGTCGCCCGCGCGGCGCGGGCGACCACCTCGCCGGGGGTACGCGACTCAGCCAAGCTTGGCCCGGAAGAGTTCCAGGGTGCGGGCCCAGGCGGTGGCGGCGGCCCGCTGGTCGAAGTTCTCCGGCCGGTCCTCGTTGAAGAACGCGTGTGCGGTGCCCGGATAGTCGTACGTCTGGCAGGTGCCACCGGCGTTCTCCACGGCCCGGCGGACGGTCTGTACGCCGTCGGCGGCAGAGAGGCCGTCGGCCTCGGAGCAGTGCACGACCGCCGCCTTGCCCGCGTAGTCGACCCACTCGGTGGGCATGCCCTCCCACGGCAGCCGGGGGTAGAAGGCGGCGGTGGCCACGATCCGCTCGGCCCGGGTGGCCGCCCAGAGGGCCAGGCTGGCACCGGCACAGAACCCCGCGCAGCCGACCTTGCCGGTCACCTCGGCCCGACCGGCCAGGTATTCCGCCGCGACGGCGATGTCGGCCGCCGCCTCGTCCATCTGGGTGCTGTTGAGCATCTGCCGGGGCTCACTCGGCTTGCTGGCGGGCTGGCCGTGCCGGAAGTCGGGAGCCAGGGCGACGAAGCCAGCCTCGGCGAACCGGTCCACCACCGAGCGGATGTGCGGGACGAGACCCCACCAGTCCTGGATGACGATGACCGCCGGGCTGGCCGCCCCGCTGGACGGTATCGCGAGATATCCCTCGCCGGTCCCGCCGTTGCGGTGGTAACTCACCATCTCGCCCATCGGCCCGTCCTCCTGTCGGTCAGTCATCGTCGGCTGGTCGCAGGGCGTTCCTACGTGTCGGTAGCCTGTCACGCCGTACGCGTGCCGGGAAGATGCCGGAACAGTGGCATACACCTCGAATTCACCGCCCGGCGGCGCAGCACACGGCGGCGGCGCGGAGGTTCCCGCGCCGCCGTCGGCAGGCTGCTGTCGTGGCCCGGTCAGACCTGGCGGGTGTTCCCGGCCCGGTCCGGCCCTGGGTGTTCCGGCCCTGGTCAGACCTTCTTGGTCAGGCCTTCTTGGTCAGGCAGAGCAGGTAGCCCTTGCCGCCCGGGGCGATGTTGTAGAAGAGGTAGGCGTCGTCACCTTCCTTGAGGTACTGCTCGCACGCCTTGCCCGCCTTGGCCTGCGACTCGGTCTGGTTCTCCACCCGGCCGACCACGTTGTAGACGGCCTCGGTCGAGGTGCACTCGACCACCTTGGCGTCGCTGACCGACTGCTCCTCGGTGCCGGTCACCTCGGGCAGCTCGGCGATGCAGTCGCCGGCCTTCGCCTCGGCCGTCTCGTCCGGGTTGAGGAAGTTGCCGATGGCGCTGGCGACCCCGAACTTCAGGGCGGCGATCACCAGGAAGGCGACGATCGCGCCCATGATGCCGAGCGCCTTCTTCGCGCCCCCGCCCTTCGGCTGCTCCGGCTGCTCCGGCTGCTGGGGCTCGGCGGCGGGCGCAGTGCTGACCGGCTCGGGCTGACCTGCCTGCTCTGCCGGTGGCGCGGGGGGCGGTGCGGCCTGCTCTGACACGGGGATTCCTTCCGAGGGGCGAGATGAGCAGACGACAACGTAGCGACGAAGATCAGCGTGCGCTGCCCCGCCCCCATCGTCCGTTCAGCCATTTCCCAGGATCGGCCGGTCAGCGGGTGGCGGTGGGCAGCGGCTCGCCCGCCGGCCCGGACACCGACGGCGTCGCGGACGGATTCGCCGGGGTCGTCCCGGTGGGGGCGGGAGCGCCCGGCACGGTGGCCGTCGGTGTCCGGGTCGGCGACGGCGAGACGCCCGGAACGGCGGTGGCGACGGACGACCCGGGTGGGAACGGGGCGGCGGCCGGCGGACGCGGCCGGAACGGCGCCTGCTGCGGGCAGTACGGGTAGCTGCGCTGCACCGGGTCGACGTCGGGCAGGGCGGGATCGTCGCAGGCCGGCCAGCCCAGCCGGATCGGAGTGCCGTTCTGGTCGAAGAGCCGGGCGTTCTCCACCAGCCGGCCCTCGCTGTCGTAGACGTAGACGTCCTGCACCTCGTCGTACGGGTTCTGCACGGAGGTCGACTCGTAGCCGTAGCCGTAGCCGTAGCCGGATCGGGCGTGATCGTCCACGTTCGCCACCGCGCCGATCGCGAACAGCGCCAGCCCCACGGCACCGGCGTGCACCGCCCAGCGCCGCCAGGAACGTAGCTCGGGGGTGCGGCGGCCCAACCAGATGGAGACGAACAGCAGGCCGACGAACATCAGCAGGCCGACGAACTCGTTGTCGTCGAACCGGGGCAGCAGGCCGAGCGGGCCGGTGGTGCTGATGCCGGTGACCAGCATCGCGGCCAGGTAGGCGCGGGTCACCCACCAGGCCGGGCGGAGCAGCCGCAGGAACTCGCCGGCCGTGGCGTGCCCGAACAGTGGGCCGACCCGGGCGTCGATCCTGGCGACCCGGGCCCGGGTGCGACCCACGACGGCGGCGATCCGCCGTTCGAGGGCCCGCCGACCGGCCGCCGGGTCACCCGCCCCGGCGGCGGCACGCAGCTCTGCCGCGTACGCCTCGGGGCTGCCCAGCCGGTCGACCAGCGAGCCGTCGGCCTCGGCGGCGACCTCGGTGAGGTGCTCCGGCAGATCCTCGGTCAGCTCGTCGCGGGCCTGCGGTGGCAGGTCGGCCAGTGCGGCCCGCACCCGCTCGACGTAGTCCGTGATCTCCTGCCCAGTGACGGTCATGCCGCCATCCCCCGATCGTCGAGCAGCTGGTCCATCGTCGTGGCGAACGCGCGCCAGGTCTTGCCGGAGCGGGTGAGCTGGTCACGGCCGGCGGCGTTGAGCGCGTAGTACTTGCGGTGCGGGCCGGACTCGCTCGGCACCACGTACGTGGTGAGCAGGCCGGCGGCGAAGAGTCGGCGCAGCGTGCCGTAGACCGAGGCGTCGCCGACCTCCTCCAGGCCGGCCTCGCGGAGCCGGCGGAGGATGTCGTAGCCGTAGCCGTCGGAGTCGCGCAGCACGGCGAGAACAGCCAGGTCGAGCACACCCTTGAGCAACTGTGTGGTGTCCACGCATCACACACTACTGCGCATTGCGAAGTACCGTCAAGAACGCACTACCTCGTCAGCGCCGACGATGCGCCGAGCCTGTCAGACGTAGAGCTTCCGAAGCTCGCGGGCGACGTCGGCGACCTCAGTCAGCACGCCGCTCGCCACCGACATCACCAACGCCTCCGCCTGATCCACGTCGACGTCCCTGATCACCTCGTCGTTGAGGGCGAGAAACACCCGGGCGAGACGCTTGTTCCCGTCGAGCAGCGCGTGGTTCATACAGATCGGCGGCCGCCTTGCCCCACAGGTCCGGATAGACCTCCTGGCCGAACGCCACGGTGCCCGGACGGAACGCCGCAGAAGAGAGCAACCCGGGGTCGCGAACCTGGGGCACGTCGCCCAGGACCACCGAGGCGATCTCCATCAGATCCTCGACGTCGAGGTAGTTGATCACTGCGCCAACCGGCGGAGCAGTTCGGCGTCGCGCTCGGCGACGTCCCGGGCAAGCTCCCGCACCCTGGCCCGCCGGCTCCGGGCGGCGACATACTCCTCGACCGCCACCACGATAGTGGCGTTCATCGACCTGTGCTCCTCGTCGGCCAGCTCCTTGAGCCGCTCGTGGAGTCCGTCCGGGAGATCGACCGTGGTAACCATTATGGAGAACATACTGCCCGTGGCCAGGGCGCGGATCGGGTTCTGGGGCATCGCCGCAGACGCCACCCGCCACGCAGGCGAGGCGGTACCGTTCGGCCGGTGGATCCCGAGGGATCAGCCTCGACGCCGACCGGACCCGCTACCGCAGGCTCCAGGCGATGCCGTCGAGGATGTCGTGCTCGGAGGCGACCACCGAGGACATTCCGGCGCGCTCCATGATGACGCGGAGCACCAGGGCGCCCGCCCCGATCACGTCCGCCCGGCCGGGGTGCATCACCGGGATCGCCAGCCGCTCGGCGGCGGTCTTCGCCAGCAGGTCGGCGGTCACCTCGGCCACCCGGGCGTACGGCACCCGGGCGTGGTGGATGCGCTCCGGGTCGTGCTCGTGCAGGCCCTGGGCGATCGCGACCACGGTGGTGACCGAGCCGGCGAGGCCGACCAGGGTGGCGGCCTCGCGGCCGGGGACGACGGCGAGCGCCCGGTCGACGGCGGCGGCGATGTCGGCCTGCGCGGCGGCCACCTCGTCGGCGGTCGGCGGGTCGCCGTGCAGGTGCCGTTCGGTCATCCGGACACAGCCGATGTCCACCGAGAGCGCCGCCTGGACGCCGCCGGTGCGGGTGCCCACCACGAACTCGGTCGAGCCGCCCCCGATGTCCACCACCAGGTACGGCGGCTCCGCGTCGGCGGGCAGCCCCCGGACCGCCCCGGTAAAGGAGAGCCGGGCCTCCTCGTCGCCGCTGACCACCTCGGGCGCGACGCCGAGGGTCTGCTCGACCATGGCCCGGAAGTCACCCGCGTTGGAGGCGTCCCGGGACGCCGAGGTGGCACACATCCGGACCCGGTCGACGCCCTGCTTCTCGATCTCGGCGGCATAGCCGGCCAGCGCCACCCGGGTCCGCTCGATCGCCTCGGGGGCCAGCCGGCCGGTCCGGTCGACGCCCTGGCCGAGCCGGACGATCTCCATCCGGCGGGCCAGGTCGACCAGCGGCGCCTGCGGCCCGGCCGACGGGTCGGGCAGGTCGGCGACCAGCAGACGGATGGAGTTGGTCCCGCAGTCGATGGCGGCCACACGCGTCGTCACGGCAGCAACCCTACGGCAGGTGTCGACGCCACCGGGCCGGGCGGCGACGACCGCCGTCGCCGGAACCGACGCCGCAGCAACCAGGGCAGCACACCGAGCAGGAGCAGCAGGACCACCAGCGGCGTACGCCACCACGGGGGCACCGTCACCGGCGGCGCGTCGGGCGGCGCGGAGACCCACGGGCGGGCGGTCTTCGACCAGGCCAGGAAGGCGTCCCCGATCGGGAGCAGCCCGAAGGCGTACCGTCGGGTGTGCGGGGTGTCCAGCGGAAAGCCGACCAGCTCGCCGTAGTTGGCCAGCGCCCCGGCCAGCGCGTCGTCGCCCTGCACCTGGGCCGCGCCGAGGGTCACCACGGTGGCGGAGAAGCTCACCCCGAGCGGCAGCGGCCCCGAGTCGACGTCCCCCGGGCCGTCCAGACCGCGCGGGTACTCCCGCACGGCCGGGCCGAGCCTCAGCGGGAACACCACGAATTCGGTGCGGAACCGCAGGTACTGGTCGCGGGCGAAGGCCGGGTCGACCTCCGGCAGGAACCGCTGGATGACGCTCTGCGAGGTGCCCCGGGCCACCTCGGCCGGCTCGCCGGTGACCGGGTCGGCCCGGTGCGGCAGCAGGCCGGTACGCGGGTCCAGCCGCTGTCGTACCCCGTCCAACCAGCGCCGGGCAGTCCGGTCGAAACGCGGCGGCAGCAGGTGGTCGTGCAGCCGGAGCGAGGCCATCGCCACGGTGGAGTCGACCGGCCACGCCTGCCCCGGGTAGGCGACCAGGTACGGCGAGGCCGAGGCGTCGAACGCGGCGGCCAGGGCGGTTGAGGCGGCGGCGAACCGGCGCACCTCGGCCGGGTCGCGGTGCTGCGCCGGTTGCAGGGCGAGCACCCCGCCGCGCAGCCAGTTCGTCCAGCCGGCGTGGAAGACCCCGTACGCCGGGGTCAGGTCGGGGCTGAACGGGGCCGTCCCGGCCGGTGACTCCAGCCGGGTCAGCGCCCAGCGTGCCTCGCGCAGCGCCGCGTCCCGTTCCTCGGACGGTTGCCGCAGGCCGGTCTCCACCCACGCCAGCCCGTACAGCGCGTGGGCGAAGAACCAGCCCTCCGGGAACATCGCCTGGGCGTCCTCGCCGGCACCGTCGTCGAGCGCGGCGCGCAGATAGCTGAGCTGCCGGTCCACTCCGGGCGGCTGGCGGGAGACGCCACCGGTCGCCGGGGCGATCAACCGGGCCACGCCGACGAGGGCGAGGAGACTGACCAGGGCGGCGAGCAACGCGCTTGTCCGGCGCACGATCGTCACCAGCCCAGGATGGCGGGACGGGTCAAGGGCGGAACGGGTCCGTCCACTCGGGACCGCCCACCGCCCACCGGCCACCGGCCCTGGCCCAGCCCGGCTCAGCTCGGACCGGCCAGGCTCGGACCGGCTTGTCGGTTGTCGGCGGCCCTACAGCCGCAACAGCATCCGGGTGTTGCCCAGGGTGTTCGGCTTGACCCGTTCCAGGTTGAGGAACTCGGCGACACCCTCGTCGTAGGAGCGCAGCAACTGCTCGTAGACGGGCTGCGGCACCGGGGCACCGTCGATCTCGGTGAACCCGAACGCGCCGAAGAACGCCGTCTCGAAGGTGAGCACGAAGATCCGGGCGATGCCCAACTCCCGGGCGACGTCGATCAGTTCGGTGACGATCCGGTGGCCGAGCCTGCGCCCCCGGCAGGCCGGGTCGACCGCCACGGTACGGATCTCGGCGAGGTCCTCCCACATCACGTGCAGCGCGCCGCAGCCGACCACCGTGCCGTCGCCGGCCACCGCGACCCGGAACTCCTGTACGTCCTCGTACAGGGTGACGGTGGCCTTGCTGAGCAGCCGCCGGTCGTCGGTGTAGGTGTCGATCAGCCGCCGGATGCCGCGTACGTCGCCGGTGCGGGCCCGGCGGACCACGATCTCGTCGGTCATCTCACTGCGCCGCCGGCAGGTCCACGCACGGCCCGGCGGCCCACCACTTCTCCACCAGGGCGAGCGTCTCGTCGCCGAACGGGTTGACCCCCGGGCCGGCGCCGAGCGCGTGGCCCAGGTGCACGTGCAGGCACTTCACCCGGCCGGGCATCCCACCGGCGGAGATGCCGGCGATCTCCGGCACCTGGCCGATCGCCGCCCGGCGGGCCAAGTAGTCCTCGTGCGCGGCCCGGTACCGGTCGGCCAGCTCCGGGTCCTCGGCGAGTCGCTCGGCCATCTCCTTCATCAGCCCGGCCGACTCCAGCCGGCTGCACGCCGCCGTCGCCCGGGGGCAGGTCAGGTAGAACAGCGTCGGGAAGGGGGTGCCGTCGGCCAGCCGGGGGGTCGTCTCCACCACGTCGGGCAGGCCGCACGGGCAGCGGTGGGCCACCGCCCGGGTGCCCCGGGGCGGGCGTCCGAGCTGCGCAGCCACCGCGGCCAGGTCGGCCTCGGTGGCCGGCTGGTGCTCCGGCAGGGGTACGGAGTCCGCCGCCGGGTCCTGCGGTGGTACGACAGTCACGGTGCCCATCTCTCGTTCGGTACGCGGGTGCTGCTCACTGGTCCGAGGCATCGCCGTTCGCCGCCTGGACGCTCGACCACAGGGTGTCGTACCAGGGGGCCGCGGTCCTGGGTGGGGTCGACGGCCGGCCACCGTTGGCGTCCCGGGCCGCGCCGGACGCGTCGTTGAGCACGATCACCGGGGTCTCGCCCGGCGTCACCATGTAGAACCGTTCCCGCGCCTTGATCTTGATGTATTCCTTGTCCTGCCACTTCGCCGCCTCGGCGGAGAGGTTGGCGATCTGCTCGCGCTGGGCGGCCTGGCTGGCCTCCATCCGCTCGATGTCGACCTGCTGGTCCAGGTAGACCCGGACCGGATAGGTGTACGCCAGGGCGAGCGCGAGCAGCACCGCGAAGAGGACGGTGGCCCGCCCGGTGAACCGTCGGGGGTGGGGTGCGGTGAGCCGCCGGATGGTGCCGCCGGCCGCCGTCCGGCGAGCCGCCGCGGGGCGGTTCGCCGAACGTACCCCGTCGGAGGTCCGCGACCGGGCCGTGGTGGCCCGCGTATCGGCGCGGACCCCACCGTCGCGCAGCGGCGTCCGGGCGCCCCGGGCCCCGCCCGGCCGACCGGTCGGTCGGCGGGCCGGGCGTTGGCCACCCGGTGTGCGGCGCTGCTGCATCGTCACACCCCTCCCCCGAGGTTGCGGTGGGTCAGGCCGAACGGTAGCGCGGGAACGCGCCGATGCCGGCGTACCGCGCCGCGTCGGCCAGCTCCTCCTCGATCCGCAGGAGCTGGTTGTACTTGGCGACCCGGTCGGAACGGGCCGGGGCACCGGTCTTGATCTGGCCGCAGCCGGTGGCGACCGCCAGGTCGGCGATGGTGGTGTCCTCGGTCTCGCCGGAGCGGTGGCTCATCATGCACTTGAAGCCGGCCCGGTGGGCCAGGTCCACGGCGTCCAGGGTCTCGGTCAGCGAACCGATCTGGTTGACCTTGACGAGCACGGCGTTGGCGGACTTCTCGGCGATGCCCCGGGCGATGCGCTGCGGGTTCGTCACGAACAGGTCGTCGCCGACGATCTGGATCCGGTCGCCGACGGCGGCGGTGAGGGTCGCCCAGCCGCTCCAGTCGTCCTCGGCCAGCGGGTCCTCGATGGAGACGATCGGGTAGTCGCCGATGAGCTTGGTGTAGTAGTTGCTCATCTCCTCGGCGCTCTTCGCGGTGCTCTCGAAGGTGTAGGTGCCGTTGTCGAAGAACTCGGTCGCGGCCACGTCGAGGGCGAAGACGATGTCGGTGCCCAGCCGGTAGCCGGCCTTCTCGACCGCCTCGGCGATCAGGTCCAGCGCGGCGGCGTTGCTGGGCAGGTTGGGGGCGAAGCCGCCCTCGTCACCCAGGCCGGTGGAGAGGCCCTTCTTCTTCAGCACCGACTTCAGCGCGTGGTAGACCTCGGCACCGGAGCGCAGCGCCTCCCGGAAGCTGGGGGCCCCGATCGGGGCGATCATGAACTCCTGGACGTCGACGTTCGAGTCGGCGTGTGCCCCACCGTTGAGGATGTTCATCATCGGCACCGGCAGCAGGTGGGCGTTCGGGCCGCCCAGGTAGCGGAACAGGCTCAGCTCGGCGCTGCCGGCCGCCGCCTTGGCCACCGCCAGCGAGACGCCGAGGATGGCGTTCGCGCCCAGCTCGCCCTTGTTGTCGGAGCCGTCGAGGTCGAGCATCTTCTGGTCGATCAGCCGCTGCTCGCTGGCCTCGTAGCCGATCAGCTGGTCGACGATCTTGTCCTCGATGTTGGCGACCGCGTTCTCGACGCCCTTGCCCAGGTAGCGGCTCTTGTCACCGTCGCGCAGTTCGACCGCTTCGAAAGCGCCGGTGGAGGCGCCGGAGGGTACGGCGGCGCGGGCGATCGTGCCGTCGTCCAGCCCTACCTCGACCTCGACCGTCGGGTTACCCCGTGAGTCGAGAATCTCCCGGGCGACGATTCCCTCGATGGTTGCCACTGAGTCGCTCCTCGTTCGTGTGTGCGAATCCGGTATGGGCCGCGACGGTGCGGCTGAGGCAGGTGTTGAACGCAGCGTATCGGGCGATGCCCGGACCCACGGCGTCCGGGCACACGTAGCCGACCCCTAATCAGGCCACCGAGACGGACATTCCCGGATTCTCACCCCTCAACCGGCAACCGGTTTGCGCCCGGTGGACTCGATCGACCACGCTGGTCGGCATGCCCGCCGTCTCGACCACCCTCCGCGTGCTCGCCGTGTCGGTCATCACGTCGCTCACCGTCACCGGCTGTCAGACCCTGGACGACGCCGAACGCGCCCTCGGCCGTGCCGATCTGGTCAACGATCTCGCCACCCGGCTCGACGAGTCACTGGTCCGGACCTGGACCGCCGAGTACCGGCTCCCCGGCGGCCGGACCATCACCATCGCCCAGGAGAAGGAGCCGGCCCGCTCCGCGTACACCTGGACGGCCGGCAAGATCACCGTCTCCGAGCAGGCCATCACCCGGTGCGAGACCACCGCCGGGCGGACCGCCTGCACGGTCGTGCCGCCCGTGCTGATGTCCGGCAAGGCCGCCGTCCCGCTCTTCACCGAGGCCCGCAAGCTCGGGCTGGTCACCCCGCCCGCGGTCATCGGGCTGCTCACCGATGCCGCCCTGGACCCGCGGGCCCAGGTCACGCAGACCGACACCACGATCACCGGGCACCACGCCACCTGCGTCGAGGTCCGACGCGACGCCGGGGACTTCGACGCCTGCGTCACCAGCGAGGGCGTGCTCGGCAGCTTCACCGGTGTCCTCGACGGCCAACCGGTCGAACTGGCCCTGGACCGCTACACCGACTCGGTGGCCTCCACGGCGTTCGACCTGCCGGCCAACGCCGGGGTGACGGACCGCCGCCCGGCGTCGTCGTGACCACGCCACCGCCCGGAGGTCCCGCGACCGCGACCGACGGCCTCGCCGACCCATCGCCCCCGACGCATGAGCCACCCGGCACTGCGCTCCCCCCGCCGCACCAGCCACCTGGCGCGGGGTTCCGGCCCGGCGCGGACGCCACCGTCGCGCCCGCCCCGGACGACCTGGCGCTGGTGGTGGCCGGTCGCCGGCTCCTCACCACCCACGATGGCGGCCTGCCCCGGGTCGGTGAGCTGCCGGCGGTGACCGAGTGGGTGCCGCTGGGCACGCTGGACGGCGTGCCGGCCTGGGCGGCGGAGACGGCCGACCCGACCCGAGCAGCCGACCCGACCCGAGCAGCCGACCCCGCCCGAGCAGCCGACCCGAGCCGAGCAGCCGGATCAGGCCGAGCAGCCGGGGGCCGGGAGGCAGCCGGGGGCGAACGGTTGCCCGGCCGGTGGCGGAGTTGGCGGGCGCTCGCCGCCGAGCTGCCCGAACCGCTCGCCACGCTCGCCGGGCGGGCGCTGGCGGTGGTCACCTGGCGGCGTACCCACCGTTGGTGTGGTGCCTGCCGGGCGGCGTTGGCCGAGGTGCCGGGCGAGACGGCCCGGCGCTGCCCCGACTGCGACCTGTACGTGCCGCTGCGGCTCTCCCCGGCGGTGCTCACCGCGATCACCCGTCCCGGCCCGACCGGTGGCCCCACCGAGCTGCTGCTGGTACGCCACGCGTCCGGCCCGACCGAGCTGTGGGCGCTGGTCGCCGGTTTCGTCGAGGCCGGCGAGTCGCTGGAGGCAGCGGCCCGCCGGGAGGTCACCGAGGAGGTCGGACTCGACCTCGGCACGATCGCCTACTTCGGCAGCCAGCCCTGGGCGATCTCCGGGCCGGGGGTGCTGCTCGCCGGCTTCACCGCCACCGCCGCCGATCCCACCGCCGAGCCGGTGGTGGACGGGCGGGAACTGGTCCAGGCCCGCTGGTTCCCGGTGGACGCGTTGCCGGCGGAGCTGCCGCCGGCGTACTCGATCTCCCGCTGGCTGATCGACGCCGTCGCCGCCCGCGCCTGACCCGCTCACACCCGGCCGGGCAGCTCGGAACTCGGGCATGCCTGCTCCGAAGCCGGGCGGGTGGGATCGGGCGGCCCGCTCCGGCCCGGGTGGGTGGGATCGGCTCAGACGCCGAGCAGGGTGCGGAGGTGGCGCGGGGGTGGGCAGTCGTGGGCGAGCATCGCGTCGTGCCACTCCCGCACCGGCACCTCGACCGGGCGGGACGCGGCGATGTCGGCCATCTCGCTGTAGCCGACGAAGTACGTGGAGAGCTGGGTCGAGGTGAGCAGCGCCCGCCGCCACTTGCCGGCCGCCTCGCCCTCCTCCTGGAAGCCGCGCCCGGTCATCAGCGCCAACGCGTCCGCCTCGGGCAGCCCCTCGCAGTGCACCAACTGGTCGAGCAGCGCGTTGATGGTCATCCGAAGCTGCATCTTGAGCTGCTGTAGCCGTACCGGCAGGCCGCCGAAGCCGAGGCCGGCCATCAGCTCCTCGGCGTAGACCGCCCAGCCCTCGATGAACACCCCCGACTGGGTGAGCGCCCGGACCCGGGTGGGGCCGGTGTACCGGCGGGCGTGGGCGAGCTGGAGGAAGTGCCCCGGCATCGCCTCGTGCACGGTCAGGTTGCGGATCATGTGGTCGTTGTACTCACGGTAGAACGACTCGACCCGGTGCGCCGGCCAGTCCGCCGGGGTCGGCGCGATGCAGTAGAAGGTGGGCAGGTCGGCCGTCTCCAACGGGCCGGGCGAGTCGCAGTACGCCACCGCGACGCCCCGGGCGAACTCCGGCATCTCCTGGATCACGCACGGATCATCGACCAGGCTGACCAGGTCGTGGGCGCGGACGAAGTCGCTGGCCTCGTCGAGGCTGACCGAGGCGAGGTCCACGATGGAAAGGTCGTCGGGGTGCTCGGCGGCGAGCAGGTCCAGCGCCCGGCGTACCGTCTCGTCGTCGGCCGGGCCACCGACCAGCTCGACGGCCGCCGCGCGGATCTCGGCGGTGACCCGGTCCAGGTTGGCCCAGGCCCGGCGCTGCACCTCGGCCGCGCCCAGCTCGGTGTCGAGGGTGTGCCAGAGCCGGGCCTCCCAGCGGCGTCGCCCCAGCCGGGGATCCCGCCCCGCCCCGGTGTCGGCGGCCAGCCCGGCGCGCAGCCAGCCGACGA
The DNA here is from genome assembly GCF_044548625.1 of Micromonospora sp. NPDC051925. Classification (NCBI taxonomy): domain Bacteria; kingdom Bacillati; phylum Actinomycetota; class Actinomycetes; order Micromonosporales; family Micromonosporaceae; genus Micromonospora; species Micromonospora sp. NPDC051925. Next base: position 65,649 of record NZ_JBIUCH010000012.1, read on the forward strand.
ACTCGTCCAGCGCGGCGATCGCCGCCGTCGCCGCCGGCCCGACCGCACCGTCCAGCGCGGGGGCTTGGGCGAGCAGCAGCGGCACCTCGTCACGGATCAACGCGGCGGCGCCGACGAACTGCCCGACCGCCGTCTCGGCGTGGATCCGGGGCATGTCGCGCAGCGTCGCACGCGCGGTCGCCAGCGCATCGGGTACGGCGGTCAACCGGCCGACCAGGTGGGTCAGCCGCTCCTCCACCGGGGCGTACGGGCGGGCGAGCAGGGCATGCAGCAGCGGGCCGGGGTTGTGTCGCAGCGGATCCCACTCGTACGCCCGGATCTCGCTCGACTCGAACAGTTCCCGGTCGACCAGAGCGCTGAGCAGCCCGTGGTCGACCTGCTCCTCGACGTCGAGTGAGTCCGCGTCGACCTCGGCGAGGGCGTCGGCCGCCTCCTTCAGCATCACCCGGTCCGCGCCGACCGCCTCGACGGAGAGGTCCGGCAACCGGTCGTCGTAGCGGTGGTCACCGCTCGACGTGGCAAGCCCCGGCCGGCTCTCCAACAATGCGTCGACAACCCGCTCGGCAAGCGCCACAAAGAAGGACACCCCCCGACCCTACCCACCCCCACACCCCACCCCACCCCTGCGCCACCCCACCCCACCCCCGCCCCGCGCCGCCCCGCACCGCCCCGCCCCGGTGATCAAGAGGTTTACGTCAAGGATCGGCGCGGGCCTGACGTAAACCTCTTGATCAACTCAACGAGCTGGAGGTTCGGGGTGGGGGGTCAGGGGTGGGGGGTCAGGGGTGGGGGGTCAGGGGTGGGGGGTTTCGGCGGTGCGGAGGGTGGTGGCGTGGGAGAGGGTGGTGCGGCGGAGGGCGGCTTCCGGGTCGAGGCCGGCTCGACGGGCGTCCGCCACGGTGGTGAGCAGGGCGGCGCCGAGGCGTGACTCGGGGTCGGGCTGGGTGTCGGGGGACGGGAGGGGGACGGTCAGGCCGACCCGGCCGGCCCGGTCCAGGATCTTGGCGGCCAGGGCCAGGGCGGGCTGGCTCAGGGCGATGCCGTCGAGCACCGACGCGCGGGCCTTCTCGGCCCGCTTGATCTGCTCCCAGCTCGCCTCGATCTCCTCCAGCGTGCCCGTCTCGGCGCCCGCGAAGACGTGCGGGTTGCGGCGGACCATCTTGTCCACCAGGCCACCGGCCACGTCGTCGACGTTCCACCGCTCGTCCTCGGGCAGGTCCTCCGCGAGGCGGGCGTGCAGTAGCACCTGGAGCAGCACGTCGCCCAACTCCTCGCGGAGCGCGTCGGTGTCGTCGGCGCTGATCGCGTCGTACGCCTCGTAGCACTCCTCGATCAGGAAGCCGGCGAGGCTGCGGTGGGTCTGCGCCCGCTTCCACGGGTCGCCTCCCGGGGAGGCGAGCCGGTCCATCACCTCGACCGCGTCGAGCAGCCGGGCACCGGGTGGATCCCACGAGCCGTACATCAGCTCCAACTCGGCCAGTCCCGGCTGTCGGGCCAGCCGCAGGCCCAGCTCCCGGGCCAGGGTCTCGTCGCCGGTCGGGCCGGCCAGCCAGACCGCCGTACCGTGGACCGCCACCGCGTCCAGCAACGCGCCGGTGGCCCCGCCGGACACGACGGTGACCTCGACACCCGCCGCGCGCACCGCCGTGGCCTGGGCGCTCTCCGCGCCGGTCAGCACCGGCGCGGAGCGGAGCACGTCCCAGGCGGCGGCGGTCAGCAGACCGGCCGGCAACCGGGGCGAGGTGACCAGCAGGACGATCCGGTCGGACGGGCTCAGGAGGCCACCGGCCCCTGCGCCCCGGTCGGGCTGGTGACCGGCTCGGGGGTCGACACGTCGGTCACCGGGCCGCTGGCGTCGATGTACGGCAGCGCGTAGAAGACCAGCTCCTGGCCCTTGTTGACCCAGGCCGGGACGCCCAGCGGCCGGTACCGGGGGTTGACCTCGACGTCGGCCTTGTCGGCCTGCTCCTCCAGCGCGGCGCTCAGCGCCGAGGCGCTGCGGACGAAACCACCGTCACCGAAGAGCTGCCGCACCTCGGCCACCGACAGGCCCGCCTCGATACCACCGGTCTTCTCGATCGCGTGGTAGACCGCCATCACCGACTCGTCGCTCAGGTCGGCCGGCGGCAACTGCTGGCTGAGTACGGCGAACAGGTCCGCCCACTCGCCCCAGAGCTTCGCGTACTCGGCCTGCGCCGGCATCTGGAGCTGCTCGGCCAACTGGTCCGGGGTGATCTGGTCGGGGACCTGGAGGCCCTTCTCGGCCACGACCCGCTTGCCCAGGTCGATGCTGACCAGCAGGTTCACCACGTCCTGCCGGGTCACCCCGGCACGTAGCTGCTCGGGGGCGGGGGTCTGACCGGCCTGGGCCGCGCCCTGGCGTACCGCCTCCGCGTACCGCGTCTGCGCGTCCGCGTAGATCGCATCGACCCGATCGACCGAGTAACGACTGTCGCCGATGTATGCGGCCACATCCGGAGATGCCTTGCCGCAGGCGGTGAGGGAGAGGACACCCAGTGCCGCGACACTGGCGGCGGCGATGAGACGGCGTGCGCGCATGACGGTCACTCTCTCATGCCTGCCCGGGTGCTGTGACGCCGCCCACCGCGGGTACACGCCACCCCACGAACCGTGCCGCCCTGCCGATGACCCGGGCCGCCACACCGTGACCCGCGCACGATGACCCCGGGCCACCCACACCGTGACCCGCACCACCCGACGACCCGGGCCACCCACGGCCCACGCCGCCCACGGCCCGCGCTGCCCCGCGCGGGCGCGTACCGCTCACGCCCGCGCCCCCGCGAGCGGCGCCGGCTCGCCGAGGACGTCGGAGAGCAGTTGGCCGCACCATTCCAGCAGTGCCTGGTCGCGCAGCGGCTCACCGCCGATCCGGCGGGTGCTCGGACGGGGCACGCTGACCTGTTCGGTGGCCTGCTTGTAGACCGAGTCCGGGTGGTAGCGCTTGAGCCGCAACTGCTTCGAGTCGGGCAGCGGCAGCGGCCCGAACCGCAGGTGCCTGCCCTGCATGCTGACGTCGGTCAGGCCGTACCGGCGGGCCAGCAGCCGGAACCGGGCCACCGCGACCAGGTTCTGCACCGGGGCGGGCGGCTCGCCGTAGCGGTCGGTCATCTCGGCCACCACCTCGCGCAGCCGCTCGTCGTCCCGCGCCTCGGCCAGCTTGCGGTACATCTCCAGGCGCAGCCGTTCCACCCCGATGTAGTCGTGCGGCAGGTGGGCGTCGATCGGGAGGTCGATCTTGACGTCGGTCTCGGACTCGGTGCTCTCGCCCTTGAACGCCGACACCGCCTCGCCGACCATCCGGACGTACAGGTCGAAGCCGACGCCCTCGATGTGCCCGGACTGCTCGCCGCCGAGCAGGTTGCCCGCGCCCCGGATCTCCAGGTCCTTCATCGCCACGTACATGCCCGCGCCCAGCTCGGTGTGCTGGGCGATGGTCGCCAGCCGCTCGTGCGCGTGCTCGGTGAGCGGCCTCTCCGGCGGGTAGAGGAAGTACGCGTACGCCCGCTCCCGGCCCCGACCGACCCGGCCCCGGATCTGGTGCAGCTGGGCCAGGCCGAGCAGGTCGGCCCGCTCCACGATCAACGTGTTGGCGTTCGGGATGTCGATGCCGGACTCCACGATCGTGGTGCAGACCAGGACGTCGAACTCCTTCTCCCAGAAGCCGACCATCACCTTCTCCAGGGCGTCCTCGCCCATCTGCCCGTGCGCCACCGCCACCCGCGCCTCGGGCACCAGCTCCCGCAGCCGCCGCGCCGTCCGGTCGATCGACTCGACCCGGTTGTGCAGGTAGAAGACCTGCCCGTCGCGGAGCAGCTCGCGGTGGATGGACGCGGCCACCTGCCGGTCGTCGTACGACCCGACGAAGGTCAGCACCGGGTGCCGTTCCTCCGGTGGGGTGGCGATGGTCGACATCTCCCGGATGCCGGTGATCGCCATCTCCAGCGTCCTCGGGATCGGGGTGGCCGACATGCTCAGCACGTCGACCGAGGCGCGCAGCGTCTTCAGGTGCTCCTTGTGCTCGACGCCGAACCGCTGCTCCTCGTCGATGACCACCATGCCGAGAGACTTGAACCGGGTGGCCGTCTGGAGCAGCCGGTGGGTGCCGATGACGATGTCGACGGTGCCGTCGGCGACCATCTCCAGCGTCCGCTCGCTCTCCTTCGGGGTCTGGAACCGGGACAGCTGCCGGATGGTCACCGGGAACTGGCCCATCCGCTCGGCGAAGGTGTTGTAGTGCTGCTGCACCAGCAGCGTCGTCGGCACCAGCACCGCCACCTGCTTGCCGTCCTGCACCGCCTTGAACGCCGCGCGGACGGCGATCTCGGTCTTGCCGTACCCGACGTCCCCGCAGATCAGCCGGTCCATCGGGACGGTCTGCTCCATGTCCCGCTTGACCTCCTCGATGGCGGCCAACTGGTCGGGCGTCTCCTGCCAGGGGAAGGCGTCCTCCAGCTCCCGCTGCCACGGGGTGTCGGGGCCGAACGAGTGCCCCTTGGACGCCTTGCGCGCCGCATAGAGCTGGATGAGCTGGGCGGCGATCTCCTTGACCGCCTTGCGGGCGCGGGCCTTGGACTTCTGCCAGTCGGAGCCGCCCATCTTGTGCAGGGTGGGCTGCTCGCCGCCGACGTAGCGGGAGAGCTGGTCGAGCTGGTCGGTGGGGACGAAGAGCCGGTCGCCGGGCTGGCCGCGCTTGCTCGCCGCGTACTCGATGACGAGGTACTCGCGGGACGCGCCGTTGACGGTGCGCTGCACCAGCTCGACGTACCGGCCGATGCCGTGCTGCTCGTGCACGACGAAGTCGCCGGCCTTCAGCTCCAGCGGGTCGATGGTGTTGCGTCGCCGGCTCGGCATCTTGCGCATGTCCCGGGTGGAGGTGCCCCGACCGCCGGTGACGTCGTTGCCGGTGAGCAGCACGAACTTCGACGCCTCGTCGACGAAGCCGGCGGTCAGGCAGCCGCAGGAGACCAGCACCTCGCCGGGGGCCGGGGCGGCCGGCACCTGCTCGGTGAGCCGCGCGCCCAGGCCCGCGTCGCGGAGCACCTCGACGGCCCGCTGAGCGGGACCGTGCCCCTCGAAGACCAGCGCGACCGACCAGCCCTCGCCGGTCCAGCGCTTCAGGTCGTCGACCACCCGGCCGGTCTCGCCGTGGTAGAGCGGGGCGGGCTGGGCGGCCAGGCTCACCGCGATCGCGTCGTCGGGGGTCACGTCGACCTCGGCCGGGGCGTCCTCCCACGGCTGCCGGGCCGGCGCGGTCGCGTCCGTCTCCACCAGCCCGAACGGGGACAGCGTCCACCACGGGCAGCGCAGGGCGCGGGCGGTGGCGCGTACCTCGGCGAGGCTTTTGAAGGCGGCGGCGCCGAGGTCGACCGGCGCCTGGCCGCCGACGGCGGCTGCGGCCCAACTGGCCTGGAGAAACTCCTCCGAGGTACGGACCAGGTCGTGCGCCCGGGTGCGGATCCGCTCCGGGTCGCACAGCAGTACGTGGGTGCCGGCCGGCATGGTGTCCACCAGCAGTTCCAGGCTCTCGCTGCCGAGCAGCGCCGGCACCAGCGACTCCATCCCCTCGACCGGGATGCCCTCGGCCAGCTTGTCGAGGATCTCGGCCAGCTCCGGGTGCTCCCGTCCCAGGGCGGCGGCCCGCTCGCGCACCGACGGGGTGAGCAGCAACTCCCGGCAGGGCGGTGCCCAGAGCATCGGCACGCCCTCGATCGTCCGCTGGTCGGCGACGGCGAAGGTACGGATCTCCTCCACCTCGTCGCCCCAGAACTCGACGCGCGACGGGTGCTCGTCGGTGGGCGGGAAGACGTCCAGGATGCCGCCGCGGACGGCGAACTCGCCGCGCTTGGTGACCAGGTCCACCCGGGCGTACGCCATGTCGGTGAGCTGCCGGGCGGTCTCCTCCAGGTCCGCCTCCTCCCCGGCGGCGAGCCGTACCGGCTCCAGGTCGCCCAGCCCCTTGAGCTGCGGCTGGAGCAGTGACCGGACGGGCGCCACCACGACCCGCAGCGGGCCGGTGCGGCCGTGCGCGTCGGAGGACTCCGGATGCGCGAGCCGGCGCAGCACGGCCAGCCGCCGGCCGACCGTGTCGGAGCGGGGCGAGAGCCGCTCGTGCGGCAGCGTCTCCCAGGACGGGAAGACCGCGACCTGCTCCGGTGGGAGCAGGCTGCCCAGCGCGGAGGCGAGGTCGTCGGCCTCCCGGCTGGTGGCGGTCACCGCGAGGACCGGACGCCCCGCACCACCGCCGGCCTCGTCGACCGCGACGGCGGCGACGGCGAACGGGCGCAGTGCGGCCGGGGCGGTCAGGTCGAGCCCGTCGACCTGGGCGGCACCGGAGCGCGCCAGGTCACGGGCTCGGGCCAGCCCGGGATCGGTCAGGGCGGCGGTGAACAGTCCGGTGAGCATGCGTGATCTCTTCCCGCGGATGGCACACGACGATCACCCCTCGCCCGGTCTGGACGGGGGGTCTACGGATTCGACACTATCTCTTCGGGGGAAAGATCGGCCGCCAGGCTGGTCGGCGAGCACCTGGGAGAACCGAATGCCCGAGGGAACCGGCAGCGATCCGCGCCGCAAGACCACGCCCGCCCGCTGGCGGGTGCTCGGCCACCCGGACGGGATCCTCGTCTACCAGGTCCGGTGCATCGTCGAGAACCACGGCTGGACGCAGACCGTCGCCGACGACAGGTACAAGGTGGTGCTGGGCCGCTCCGGCGCGTCCCACCACCGGATCAACGGCCGTCCGGTGCTCGTCGACCCCACCTCGGTAATGATCACCCGTCCCGGTGACGAGCAGGCGGCAGCGCACCCGTACGGCTGCGGCGACTCGTACACCTGCCTGGAGATCGACCGGGAGGTGCTGGCGGACCGGCCGGACGGGGCCCGCTGGCTCGACCGGTCCGGCTGGGACGGCCACTCGGACGCCTCCCTGGACCTGGCGCACCGGTTGCTGGTGGCGGAGTCCCTGCGTGGGCTGGACCGGTTCGAGATGGCCGAGCGGCTGCACCGGTTCCTCGGCCGGTTGCTCCAGCACAGCGCCCTGGCCGGGGACGACGCCGGGGCCGAGATCGACCGCGCGGTACGGCGGCGACCGGCGACGATGGCCGCCCACCGACGCCTCACCGACCGGGCCCGCGAGGTGCTGGCCACCTCGGACTTCACCCTGGGTCTCGCCGAGGTCGCCCGTGCGGTGGGTGCCTCGCCGCACCACCTCAGCCGGGTCTTCCAGCGGGTCACCGGCAGCAGCCTCACCGCCTACCGGAACCGACTGCGGGTCCGGGCGGTGCTGGACACCCTCGCCGAGCCGGACGGTCCCCCGCTGGGCCGGGTGGCCAGCGACTACGGCTTCACCGACCAGGCGCACCTGACCCGGGTGGTCCGGGAGCAGGTCGGCCATCCGCCGGCCCGGCTGCGCAAGCTGCTCGTCCCGAACCAGCCGGCCGCCGACTGACCGCGAATCCGAGCACATTTTTACAAGAATGGATGCCACCCCGAAGGCGAGGATTGATCGCGTCAGCCCGGAACGGTCGCCGGAGAGGCGGCCGGACGGGGGGGCACGCGGGCCCGTTCGGGGGGGCCCGACACCCCCTGCCGGGCCCCGGGTGGCCCACCTCGCGGCAACCCCGAAGGTGCCGTGCAGCCCCCTGCACGGCACCTTCGCCCTTCTCGGTCGTGCCGGGGCCGTCGGACGGGATCTTGACCGGGTACGCCGGGCGTGGTGCGGTGAGGTCATGACGAGGCAGCACCGGGCACAGTTCGACGCGGAGATCACCTTCGCCAACGGTGGCGGGTTGCGGACCGAGGGCTTCCGGCTGGACGTCCCGGCCCCGGACATCACGGATGACGCCCTGGCCACGCTCCTGGTCCGGCACCTCGGGCTGCTCATGGTGGCCGGGGTACGGATCAGCGAAAAGACGATCATCGAGGAGGCGCACAAGGGTGGCCGGGGCGTGGCCGCCGCTGCCCCCGGTCGGCGGCGGCTGGTCGAGTTGAGCCACCTGATCACCGACGGGATGACCACGCTGCCCGGTTGGCCGGTCCCCCGGATCACCGACTGGCTGACCCTGGAGGCGTCCCGGGCGCACTACGCCCCCGGCGTCGAATTCCAGGTGGCCCGGATCGACATGATCGCCAACACCGGCACCTACCTGGACACCCCCGCGCACCGCTGGGCCGACGGGGCCGACCTGGCCGGCGTCCCGGTGGACCGCCTCGCCGACCTGCCCGGGGTGCTGGTCAGGGTGCCGGCCGGCACCCGCGCGGTGGACCCGTTGCTGCTGGCCCCGTACGAGGTCGCCGGGCGGGCGGTGCTGCTGCACACCGGCTGGGACGCCCACTTCGGCACCGACCGGTACGCCACGCCCGACGCGCCCTATCTGACCGGCGAGGGCGCCGAGGCGCTGGTCGCGGCGGGTGCCGCCCTGGTCGGCATCGACTCGATCAACATCGACGACATGACCCCGGCCGCCGCCGGTGAGCGCCCCGCACACAGCGCCCTGCTCGCCGCCGGCATCCCGATCGTGGAGCACCTGACCGGCCTGGACGCGCTACCGCCGGCCGGCTTCCGGTTCACCGCCGCCCCGCCCCGGGTGGCCGGCATGGGCACCTTCCCGGTCCGCGCCTTCGCCACGATCGACGGCTGAACAGCCGCCTGCTCGCCGATCCGGCGTCGATCATGGCCGCTCGGCAGGCGCTCAGACGGGTCGGCGGGCGCGTTCAGGCGGGTCGACACCCCCTCGGGCAGGTCGGGCGGGTGCTCAGGCGGCTCGGGCCGAGCCGAGGCCGAGCCGGTTCACCAGCCGCTGGGACAGGTGGGTCAGCGCACGTGACTGCGCCAGGTCGATCGGCCAGCGTTCGACGTCGGAGCCGGCGGAGAGTTCCAGCAACAGGCCGGACGGCGGGGTCGGACCGACGTCCATCCGCCACAGGCCGATCCTGACCTGGATGATCTCGTCGCCCCGGACGGCCGTGCCGATGAGCCGGGACAGGTGCAGATCGTTCGGCCCGGCGCAGGCGGGGCCGGGCAGACACCAGGGCGGATGAACGGGGTTCGGTAGGTTGCTCATGGGCCGGGGTCCTTTCCTGGTCAAGGCCCGGGGAGCGGAGTGCCAGCTCCACCCCGGGCCGCCCTGTTGGTGATGCTCAACCGGTTGCGAGCCAAGTGAGCGAACCCAGCCTATAGCCGAACGTCGACATTGTCGACACTGTCGACGTTATAGACGCTGTCAACTTGCGGTGATCTACTTGGCCCTGCGAGCCAGGGAGACACCATGAACACACCCAAATACGAACAGGTGGCATCAGCCATCCGCGATCAGATCCACGCCGGAAAACTGAGACCGGGTGACCAGTTACCCACGACCAAGGGCCTCATCGAGACGTACGGGGTCTCCTACGGCTCGGTCCGAACCGCCCTGCTCATCCTCAAGGCCGAAGGGCTGATCGAGGGAAAGCAGGGCGAGGGCGTCTACGTCCGGGACGGGGGCCGTCAGTAGCGCACCATGATTCGGCGTTCGATCGCGTCGACCACGATCTCCCCGCCGTGCGGCACGATCAGCTGTGGGTCGGTGTGGCCCAGGTCGACGTCGAAGACCACCACCGGATTCGGGTGGTAGGCGGCCAGCGCCCGGGTGACGGCAGCCCGCTGGGCGGCAGCCCAGGCGAGCCGGTCGGCCACCGGCAGCGGGCGGGCGAAGTCCCACGCCTTCGGGCGGCCGACCACGATCGCCGGGAACCCGCCGAGCAGTCCCCGCTCCCCCAGGTTGCGCATCATCCGGAAGACCTCCCGGGCGTCGGGGAGTTCGTTGGAGGTCTCGACGACCAGCACCGAGCCGGCCAGTTCGGCGGCCGACGGAACCCGGTCGGTGGCCATCAGCCAGTGCAGGATCTCCAGGCAGCCGCCCCAGGTGCGCCCCCGCACCACGGTCGACGGGCCCTGCCAGCGCCAGCCGGTGCCGGGGAACATCACCGGTTCCCGGGCCAGCGCGGCGGGATCGCGCCAGTCGCCCGGTTCGTCGCCCCACTCCGGCGCGGGCGTCAGCTCGTACCAGTCAGAGGTGAACAGGGCGGCGCGCAGCGAGTCGAAGGTCAGCGGGTGCGGTGCGCCGGGTCGGCCGAGGTGCACCAGCACCGAGCCGCCGTGGTAGGCCACCATCCCCAGCCGGTACAGGTGATTGAGGATGTTGGTGTTGTCCGAATAACCGAAGTACGGCTTCGGGTTGGCCCGCAGCACCGCGTCGTCCAGGTACGGGGTGACGGTGATCAGGTCGTCCCCGCCGACGGTGGCGAGCACGGCGGTGATCGTCGGGTCGGCGAAGGCGGCGGTCAGGTCACCCGCCCGGTCCCGGGGGTCGGCCCGGGTCTGCCGGGTGGTCGGGTACTCCACCGGTTCCAGGCCGAACTCCTCGCGGAGCCGGCGCAGGCCCAGCTCGTACACGTGCGGGAAGAGACCCGGCAGGCCGGCGGAGGGGGAGACCACCGCGACCCGGTCGCCCGGTCGCGGCTTGGGCGGGTAGCTCGGCGGCATGCCTCGACGCTACCGGCACCCACCGGGCGCTCATGATCGTCTACGCCTCAGCGGCAGAGCTGACGGCGTGTCGAGTCGCCCACGCCTAGACGATCAAGAGGGGGTCCGGTTAGCCGGCAAGGATAACTTCGACTGGCGTTCCGCCCGCTGGCCCCTGGCCGGGCTGCTGGTCTGGGCTGCCCTCGGGGTGCTCGGCCTGCTCACCGCCGCCCTGGTCCGGGGGCGGCGGGCCGCACCCGGCAGGGCCGAACCCGGCAGGGCGTGGCGAGTGGCATACCGGGCGTGGGGAAGGTGACACACCGAACCCCTTCCTTTCGGACCGGGCCGCGCGGATACCATCCAGGGAGTCGGACAGCGCTGTCCTTCGTACTCGGGTAAGGAGCGCACGGTGACCGACCAGCATGATCACGACGGGCCCGACGCCGCCCTGCGGGCCGACATCCGCCGGCTCGGCACCCTGCTCGGCCAGACCCTGGCCCGCCAGGAGGGTCGGCCGCTGCTCGACCTGGTCGAGGAGATCCGCGCCCAGGTACGCTCCGACGCCCCGGCCGCCGCGCAGCGCCTCGGTGGGCTCGACGTGACCACCGGCACCAAGCTGGCCCGCGCCTTCTCCACCTACTTCCACCTGGCCAACATCACCGAGCAGGTGCACCGGGCCCGGGACCTGCGCCGCCGCCGGGCGATCCAGGGCGGCTGGCTGGACCAGGCGGCCAAGATGATCGCCGAGCGCGGGGTGCCGGCCGAGGAGATCGCCGCCGCCGCCCGCCGCCTCGCGGTACGCCCCGTCTTCACCGCCCACCCCACCGAGGCGGCCCGCCGGTCGATCCTGTCCAAGCTGCGCGCCATCGCCGACGAGCTGGACGCCGAGACCGCCAACGCCATCCTCTACGGCGCGAGCGACGAGGGCCCGGCCAACCGCCGCCTCGCCGAACTGCTCGACCTGATGTGGCAGACCGACGAGCTGCGCCTGGACCGGCCCGACCCGACCGACGAGGCCCGCAACGCCATCTACTACCTGCGCGACCTGTACGCCGAGGCCGCCCCGCAGGTCCTCGACGACCTGGCCGACACGCTGCGCACCCTCGGCGTGGAGACCTCGCCGACGTCCCGCCCGCTGACCTTCGGCACCTGGATCGGCGGCGACCGGGACGGCAACCCGTTCGTCACCCCCGTCGTCACCCGGGAGGTGCTGCGGATCCAGCACGAACACGGCATCGCGGCCACCGAGGCGGCGATGGAGCACCTGGTCAACGAGGTCTCCGTCTCCCGCCGGCTGCGCGCCGTGTCGCTGGACCTGTCGGCCAGCCTCGCCGCCGACCTGGACGCGCTGCCCGAGGTGGCCCCCCGGTTCCGTCGGGTCAACGCCGAGGAGCCCTACCGGCTCAAGGCCCGCTGCGTGAAGGCGAAGCTGGCCAACACCCGGGAGCGGCTGCGCGCCGGCACCCCGCACGTGCCGGGCCGGGACTACCAGGGCTCCGCCGAGCTGGTCGCCGACCTGGACCTGCTGCGCGCCTCACTGGCCCGCAACTCCGGGCAACTCACCGCCGTCGGCCGGCTGGCCTCGACCATCCGGACCGTCTCCGCGTTCGGCCTGCACCTGGCCACCATGGACGTCCGGGAGCACGCCGAGAAGCACCACGAGGTGCTCACCCAGCTCTACGCGGCGGTCGGCGAGGTGTCGGACTACCCGGCGCTGACCCGCCTGGAGCGCACCAAGCTGCTCGCCGACGAGTTGACCGGCCGCCGGCCGCTGTCCGCCCTGGACACCCCGTTGACCGAGGGGGCGCGCAAGACGTTCGACGTCTTCGGGACCATCCGCGAGGCGCAGGACCGGTTCGGTGGCGAGGTCATCGAGTCGTACATCATCTCGATGACGCTCGGCGTGGACGACGTCCTCGCGGCGGTGGTGCTGGCCCGGGAGGCCGGTCTGGTCGACGTGCACACCGGGCGGGCCCGGATCGGCTTCGTACCGCTGCTGGAGACCCCGGCCGAGCTGAACTCCGGCGGTGAACTCCTCGACGAGCTGCTGTCCCTGCCGGCCTACCGGGCGCTGGTGGCGGCCCGGGGCGACGTGCAGGAGGTGATGCTGGGCTACTCCGACTCCAACAAGGAGGCCGGCATCACCACCAGCCAGTGGTCCATCCACCGGGCCCAGCGGGCGCTGCGCGACGTGGCCGCCCGGCACGGTGTGCACCTGCGGCTGTTCCACGGCCGGGGCGGCACGGTCGGGCGCGGCGGCGGCCCCACCCACGAGGCCATCCTGGCCCAGCCGTACGGCACCCTGGACGGTGCGATCAAGGTGACCGAGCAGGGTGAGGTCATCTCCGACAAGTACACCCTGCCCGCGCTGGCCCGGGAGAACCTGGAGCTGACCGTGGCCGCGGTGCTCCAGGCCACGCTGCTGCACACCGCGCCCCGGCAGCCCGCCGAGCAGCTGGAACGCTGGGACGCGACGATGGACGTGGTCTCCGAGTCGGCCTTCCGCTCGTACCGGGGGCTGGTGGAGGACCCGGACCTGCCGGCGTACTTCTGGGCGTCCACGCCGACCGAGCTGCTGGGCGCGCTGAACATCGGCTCCCGGCCCGCGAAGCGGCCGAACACCGGGGCCGGCCTGGGCGGACTGCGGGCCATCCCGTGGGTGTTCGGCTGGACGCAGACCCGGCAGATCGTGCCCGGCTGGTTCGGTGTCGGCTCCGGCCTCGCCGCCGCCCGTGCGGCCGGTCTGGAGGACGTGCTGGCCGAGATGAACCGCAACTGGCACTTCTTCCGCACGTTCCTGTCGAACGTCGAGATGATGCTGACCAAGACCGACCTCAGCATCGCCCGCCGGTACGTGGAGACGCTGGTCCCGGAGCAGCTGCACCCGATCTTCGACAAGATCGAGCAGGAGTACGAGCTGACCAAGCAGGAGGTGCTGGCGGTCACCTCGTCGCCGGCCCTGCTGGAGAACTCGCCGGTGCTGCAGCGCACCCTCGCGGTGCGGGACACCTACCTGGAGCCGCTGCACCACCTCCAGGTGGCGTTGCTGCGGCAGTACCGCGACTCCGGCGCCGCCGGCCGGGCGGTGGCCACCGCACCGGGTGGCCGGCGCGCTCCCAGCGACGGTACGGCCCTGGAGCGCGCCCTGCTCACCACGGTCAACGGCATCGCCGCCGGGATGCGCAACACCGGCTGAGATTGCCCGGAAGGGGCCCCTGCCGACGCGTTCCGTACGCGGCAGGGGCCCCTTCCGCGTCCGCTCACCACCCGACGGGGCAGCCCCGACGTCAGAAGTCCCCGCCGCCGAAGTCGCCACCACCGAAGCCACCGCCGCCGAAATCACCGGCGGCACCGAAATCGCCGGCGCTGCCGAAGTCACCCGCGCTGCCGAAGTCACCGGCAGTACCGAAGTCGCCGCCGAAGTCGGTGCCGTCGCCGAAGCCCTCCTGGTAGCCGGCGTCGTAACCGGGGTCGGCGAAGGCCAGCGAGAAGAGCGCGTCGGCGATCAGCATGCCGCCGACCACGCCGACCCCGGCCCCCAGCGCGGTCTTCCACCAGGGCGTCGAGTACCAACCGGACGGCACCGGCCGCCCCTGGTAGCGCCCGCCCGGGTAGTAGTACGGCGTGTCCCGACCGGGCTGCGGACCGGCCCTGAAGGTCTGCCCCTGCACGTCCACCTGGCGTTCCCGGGTGATCTCCCCGGTGCCCTGCGCGGCGGCCAGCGGGGGCAGCTCCGGCCCCGGGTCCAGGCCGAGCGCCACCCGGGCGGCCCGCGCGTAGGCGAGCCCCTCCAGGGCGGTCTCCCGGGCCAGCCGGAACTGGTGGACGGTACGGGCCTGCTCCAGCTGGCTGCCCGCCGCGTTGTACCGCTCCCCGGCGTCGACCAGGGCCTGGCGTACCGCCGGCGCGTCGCCGTGCAGGTTCATCACCTGACCGCCGAGGCGTTCGTACCAGCGTTGGGCGTCGGCGCGGACGTCGGCGAGGCTGCGCGCCTCCCGGGCCGCCTTCTCCTGCCGCCACCAGACGAACCCACCGGCCAACAGAGCGACCAGGATCGCCACGAGCAGAAAGTCCATCCTACGAACGTACCCGGGGGCGTCGAGTCGTACCCGTTTGGCAAGCTCTGGTGATGGACTTCTCGACGCTGGCCGTGGTGGTGGTCTGCCTCGCCGCCGGCGGGGCGGTGGGTTGGTACACCGCCCGGTCCCGGTCGGCCACCGAGATCGCCCGGTTGGAGGCCACGCTGGCCGCCACCCGGGAGGGCGAAGGCCGGTTGGAGCAGTCGATGCGCGCCCTGAGCTACGAGGCGACCGCCCAGTCCCAGGAGGCGGTGGCCCGCGCGGTCGCCCCGCTGCACGACACCCTGCGCCGGTACGAGGTGCGGGTGGGCGAGCTGGAACGGGACCGGGTCGACGCCTACGCCGAGCTGCGCGAACAGGTCCGCTCGATGGGTGCCGTCTCCAGTGAGCTGCGAACCGAGACCAAACAGCTGGTCGCCGCGCTACGCGCCCCGCAGGTACGCGGGCGCTGGGGCGAGCACCAGCTCCGCCGGATCGTCGAGGCGGCCGGCCTGCTGGAGCACTGCGACTTCAATGAGCAGGTCACCGCCGCCACCGACCACCAGGGGGTCCGGCCCGACCTGGTGGTCCGGCTGCACGGCGGGCGGACGGTGGTGGTGGACGCCAAAGCGCCCTTCGACGCCTACCTGACGGCGATGGAGGCGCGCGACGAGCGGGGCCGCAACAGCAACCTCGACCTGCACGCCAAGCACCTGCGGGGGCACGTCGACGCGTTGGCCGCGAAGACCTACTGGGCGGCGTTCGACGACAGCCCGGATTTCGTGGTGCTGTTCGTGCCGGCCGATCCGTTCCTGGACGTGGCGTTGCAGCGCGACCCGACGCTGCTGGAGCACGCGTTCGCCCGCAACGTGGTGCTGGCCACCCCGGCCACCCTGGTCGCGCTGCTGCGTACGGTGGCGTACTCGTGGCGGCAGGAGGCGCTGGCCCGCAACGCGGTGGCGGTGCACTCGCTGGCCCGTGAGCTGTACGGCCGACTGTCCACCCTGGGCGATCACGTCGGCAAGCTCGGCACCTCGCTCGGCAGCGCGGTGACGGCGTACAACCGGGCGGTCGGTTCGTTGGAGGCGCGGGTGCTGGTCAGTGCGCGCAAGCTGGCCGAGCTGGGCGTCTCCGACCAGGAGCTGACCGCGCCCGCCCAGGTCGAGCTGGCCCCCCGCCAACCCCAGGCCCCCGAACTGCTACCCAGCGACGAGCGTCCCTAGCCCACCGCCGCGCGCTCCACCTGCCCCGCGCGTTCGTCGGCCGGGCCCGGCTCGCCATATCGCCCCACGGCGGTGTCGGAGCGGCCGGATACCGCCATGTCGGCGACATCGAGTCGATCGCGCGGACGTGGACGTCGGTGCGCGAGGCGGGCAGGTCAGGAGCGACGGGCGGACTCCACCACGAACGGGACGCCCTGCTGGCAGGTGCTCATCAGGTCGGGCTGGGCCCGACCGGTGACGCTGACCCTGGCTCCCGCGACGAGCACGTCCTTGGGGCCGCCGACCAGTTGGTGACCGTCGAGCAGCAGGCAACCCGGCTCGACACCCGACTCGACCGTGCCGGTCAACTCGGTCGCACCCGCACCGGGCGGTACCTTCGGCCCGCCGGCCGGCAGCTTCGGCCCGCTGGGCGGCACCGAACCGGCGGGTGGCGCGGACGGGGCCACGGTGGCCGACGGCACGGTGGCCGGTGGGGTGGCCGAGGCCGTCGGGGAGCTGGTCGGCGTGGCCGGGGGGCCGGTGACGTCGGCACCGTCCCCGCCGCCACAGCCGGCGAGCGCCACACCGGCGGCCAACACGACGAACGCCATCCGAGGAGTTCTCATAACCACTGGGACGCACCCCCACCCGTGATCCGTTCCGTGCGGCCGGCATCGATCTACGAGTGCCCATCGACGCGCCGGCCACGGCGGCAGGTCAGCCGCGGGCGGCGGCCTTCATGTCGCGCTTGAGTTCCTGGGGCAGCGAGAAGGTCAGCCGCTCGTTGGCGGTGACCACCTCGTCGACGTCGGTGAAGCCCCGCTCGGCCAGGTACGCCAGCACCTCCTGGACCAACTCGTCCGGCACGCTCGCGCCGGAGGTCAGACCGACCGTGCCGGCCCCGGCCAGCCAGGCGTCGTCGATCTCGTGGGCGAAGTCGACCAGGTGCCCGGCGCGGGCCCCGGCGTCCAGGGCCACCTCGACCAGGCGTACCGAGTTGGAGGAGTTGCGGGAGCCGACCACGATCACCACGTCGCAGTCGGGGGCGATCTCCTTGACCACGTGCTGCCGGTTGGAGGTGGCGTAGCAGATGTCGTCGCTGGGGGGCGACTGGAGCAGTGGCAGCCGGGTCTTGAGCCGGGCCACCGTCTCCAGCGTCTCGTCCACCGACAGGGTGGTCTGGGAGAGCCAGACGACCTTGCTCGGATCACGCACGGTGATCTTGTCGGCGTCGTCGGGGCCGTCGACCAGCTGGATATGGGCGGGAGCCTCACCGGCGGTGCCGATGACCTCCTCGTGCCCCTCGTGGCCGATCAGCAGGATGTCGTAGTCCTCGGCGGCGAACCGCTTGGCCTCCTGGTGCACCTTGGTCACCAGCGGGCAGGTCGCGTCGATCGCCTTGAGCGAGCGCGCCTTCGCCTGCTCGTAGACCTCGGGGGCGACGCCGTGCGCGGAGAAGATGACGGTGGCGCCCTCGGGCACCTCCTCGTTCTCCTCCACGAAGATCGCGCCCTGGCCCTCCAGGGTCTGCACCACGTGCTTGTTGTGCACGATCTGCTTGCGGACGTAGATCGGAGCGCCGTAGAGCCGGAGCGCCTCCTCGACGGTCTGCACCGCCCGGTCCACCCCCGCGCAGTAGCCGCGGGGCTTGGCCAGGAGCACGCGCTTGCCGGTCTTGGGGGTCGCCTCAGCCTCGGTCACCCGCCCATCGTACGTGCCGGCATCTCCGACGGCAGTGGCTGCGACCCGTACCACAGCGGGGGCACGGAGGCCGGTCGGACGGGGACGCGACCGGGCCGGCGGCGCATGCCGTCGGGGCTGCCCGAGGTCGTCGGGGCCGGACCGTAGGGTGGACGGGTGACCGACGCCCCGCGCAGCACCCCCGAGGAGCCCTGGCCGGTCCGGGTGGTCAGCCAGAAGGTCGGCGCCTGGATCGCCAAGCTCGGCTGGGTCTGGGTCGACGGGCAGGTGGCCCAGATCAGCCGCCGGCCGGGGGCGGGCACGGTGTTCCTCACCCTGCGCGACCCGTCGGCCGATCTCAGCCTCACCGTCACCACCAACCGGGACGTCCTCGACGCCGGTGCGCCGGAGTTGCGCGAGGGCGCCCGGGTGGTGCTGCACGCCAAGCCGGAGTTCTACGCGGCCCGGGGCACGCTGAGCCTGCGCGCCGACGAGATCCGCCAGGTCGGGCTCGGTGAGCTGCTGGCCCGGCTGGAGAAACTCAAGAAACTGCTCGCCGCCGAGGGGTTGTTCGACCGGGCCCGCAAGCGTCGGCTGCCGTTCCTGCCGCAGCGGATCGGCCTGATCACCGGTCGGGCGTCGGCGGCCGAGCGGGACGTGTTGACCAACGCCCGGCGGCGCTGGCCGGCGGTGGAGTTCCGCACGGTCAACGTGGCGGTGCAGGGGCCGGGCGCGGTGTCGCAGATCGTCGACGCGCTGCGGGTCCTCGACGCCGACGACGGCATCGACGTGATCATCCTGGCCCGGGGCGGCGGCGGGATCGAGGACCTGCTGCCCTTCTCCGACGAGGCGCTGTGTCGGGCGGTCTTCGCCTGCCGTACCCCGGTGGTCAGCGCGATCGGCCACGAGACGGACGCCCCGCTGGTCGACTACGTCGCCGACGTCCGCGCGTCCACCCCGACCGACGCGGCCAAGCGGGTCGTCCCCGACCTGGCCGACGAGGTCCGGCTGATCGGCCAGGCCCGGTCCCGGCTGGAGCGGGCGGTCCGCAACCTGGTCGACCGGGAGTCGCACCGGCTGACCCTGCTCCGGTCCCGGCCGGTGCTGGCCCGCCCGCAGGTGATGGTCGACCAGCGGGCCGCCGAGGTGACCGCGCTGCGCGACCGGGCGGGCCGCAGCCTGACCCACCGGCTCGGCGCGGCCACCGACGACCTGCGGCACACCCTGGCCCGGCTGCGTGCGCTCTCCCCCGCCGCCACCCTGGACCGGGGCTACGCCATCGTGCAGCGGGCCGACGGGCACGTGGTCCGGGCCGCCGGCGAGGTGGCCGAGGGCGATCCACTGCGGGTACGCCTCGCCGAGGGCGAGCTGACCGCGGCCGTGGCGGAAACGAGGAGGACGAGATGAGCGACCGGAAACCCGACGAGCAGCTCAGCTACGAGCAGGCCCGCGCCGAGCTGGCCCAGGTGGTGGAGCGGCTGGAGACCGGCGGCACGTCGTTGGAGGAGTCGCTGGCGCTGTGGGAGCGCGGCGAGAAGCTCGCCGCGGACTGCCAACGCGCACTCGACGGCGCGCGGGCCCGGATCGACGCCGCCCGGCCCACCGCGCAAGCCTGACCGCACGCGGGGGTGGCCGGGGCACTCAGCCGGGCGTACCCGACGGTTCGCTTGCCCTTGCTCTCCGCCTTGACCGCCTGGAGCCGCCCGACCTGCCCGATGGCGACGACGTGGGGGCGACCGTCGGTCCGCACGTCGAGGTCCTCGATGGCGACGGGCTCCCGGGCGTGCCGGCGGCGGGGCGGTCGAGGCCGCCCCGCCGCCGGCGACCGGCTCAGTTGAACAGGTTGTAGAACTCCTGCGGTGCCTCGACCACCTGGTCGGCAGTGGGCTTCTGGGCGGCGGCGGCGTTGCCGTAGTCGGAGTAGGTGATCTTGATGTCCTGGGCGGCGCTCTGGCCGGCGGCCGGGATCTGGACCACCATCTCGCTGAGCCGACCCTGAGCATCCAGCTTCGCGGTGAACGGCACCGACTGTGCCTGGGCACCCAGCGCGGTGATCACCGTCGGGTCGACCGAACCGGCCTCGGCGGCCTTCGACACGTCCAGGGTGCCGGCGTAGCTGCCCTCGCCGGTCTGCCGGACCTCGATGATGCCCTGGGTCAGCACGGCGCTGCCGGCCGGGTCGACCTTGTCGAAGTCGAAGCCGAGCGACTTGTTGCCCTTGATCCGGGTCTGGTCGAGGTGCTGGTACTTGCCGAGGTTGAGCTTCTGCGCGCCGGGGATGCTGCTGGCGGACCTACCACCGAGGTCGAGCTTCACCCAACTGTCCGGCTTGGCGTGGACCACGTCCAGGTTCATCATCAGGTCCGAGGACGCGTCACCGATGCTCACCTTGATCTGGGCGCTCTGGCTGGGCTCGTGCACCTGCCCCTCGGCGGTAGAGCCGACGCCGGTCATGGTGAACCGGAAGTTCCCGTTGCGGATCTCGTTGGTGGAGTTCAGCAGGGCCTGCTTGGCCTCGGAGGTGCCGGGCGAGGCGCTGCCCGGGGCGACGCTGCCGGGGGATGCGGAGGCCCCCGCCTCGCCGCTTCCGGAGTTGTTGCAGGCGGCCAGGCCGGGGGTGAGCAGCGTCGCGGCGAAGACCGCCGCGCTGAAACGTCGAATGGTCACGTCAGGCTCTCCAGTCGGGTCGTCCGGGCCCCGGCGGGTGCCGGGGGCGTGGCGCCGCGGGCGTGACGCTGTTCGCGCGGCGCGCGGTCCCCGGGCCGATCATGCCGGACGCGGGGTCGCGTCCCTTCTGTTCCCGGACGTCGCCTTCCGCAATCCACTCCGCCGGGAACCACCGCGCATCCCCTGGTCAGCGCAGTGCGCCGGCCAGCTCACGCAGCTCGTTGTCCCGGGCGTCCCCGACGACGATCACCGTACGGTTCGGTTCGAGCAGCACCAGGGCCTGCTCGTTGCCCCGCCCGGTGTACCGCTGCCAGTTCGCCCCGCCCAGCTCGGCCGGCCCCTGCGGCTGCCCCTCGGCGGTCAGTTCGGCGGGGAGCAGCCGCTCCGGCGGCACGTTGCTCTGCACCAGTTGGGCGCCCCGCCCCTCCGGAGTGAGATAGCCCACCCGCAGGTTCGCGCCGTCGTCGACGGTACGGAAACTGGCGCTCACCGTACGCCAGCCGGAGCCGAGCCCGGACGGCTCGGTGACCGGGAAGACGTTCGCGGCGCGGGCTTGCTCGTAGGCGGGGGCGGCGTCGACGGTGGTCGGCTGCTCGCCGCCGAGGAAACCCCGGTAGAAGGCGAGCAGCAGGGCGATCGGGACCAACAGCACCAGCAACGACAGGGCCATGTCCTTCGGCGAACGCTCGGAGCGGGGCTTCTCCGCCCGCCCGGCGCGGGCCGCCGTCGCCCGTCCACCCGGCGGGTCGCCCGCCGACGCGACCACCGCCGGCTCGACCACCGCCGGCTCGGGGCCGTCGTCGGCCGGGCGGCCCGCGTCGGTGGCGGGCACGGCATCGGCTGCCGGCCCGGCGGCGGGGGGCACCGGCGGCTGGCCGTCCGGCGGGGTCGGATCGGCGGGTACGCGGTCAGCAGGCTGTGCGGGCTCCACCGGCCCATTCTCGCAGCCGCCCGGTACGGCGATCCCGCCCACCATCGCCCCGCCCCGCCGCCGGACCTGGCATCGTGTGAGGATCAGCGACAAAACTGGCAGTGGCGACCGCAGCCCCTGTCGGTCCACCCCGCACCGTCGCGAGGAGGAAGCCGGCATGACGAACACCAGGACGCGGATCCCGCAGGATCTCGACCGCAACCTCGCCCTCGACCTGGTCCGGGTCACCGAGGCCGCGGCGATGGCCGCCGGCCGGTGGGTCGGCCGGGGTGACAAGGAGGGTGGCGACGGGGCAGCCGTCGACGCCATGCGCAAGCTGATCAACTCGATCCAGATGCGCGGCATCGTGGTGATCGGCGAGGGCGAGAAGGACAACGCGCCGATGCTGTTCAACGGCGAGGAGGTGGGGGACGGCAGCGGGCCCGAGGTGGACGTGGCGGTGGACCCGGTCGACGGCACCACGCTGATGAGCAAGGGCATGCCCAACGCGCTCGCGGTGCTGGCCGTCTCCGAGCGGGGCGCGATGTTCGATCCGAGTGCCGTCTTCTACATGGAGAAGCTCGCCGTCGGTCCGGCGTACGCCGACGTGGTGGACATCGACGCCGGGCCGGCCGAGAACATCCGGCGGATCGCCAAGGTCAAAGGCACCGACGTCGCCGAGGTCACCGTCTGTGTGCTGGACCGTTCCCGGCACGACGACCTGGTCGGGCAGATCCGGCGAACCGGGGCGGGCATCCGGTTCATCTCCGACGGGGACATCGCCGGCTCCATCGCCGCCGCCCGGGGCGAGTCGGGCGTCGACGTGCTGATGGGCATCGGCGGCACCCCCGAGGGGATCATCTCCGCCTGCGCGCTCAAGTGCATGGGCGGGGCGATGCAGGCCAAGCTCTGGCCGCGCGACGCGCAGGAGCGGGAGAAGGCGCTCGCCGCCGGGCACGACCTGGACCGGGTGCTCGGCACCGACGACCTGGTCACCGGGGACAACTGCTTCTTCGTGGCCACCGGGGTGACCTCCGGCGACCTGCTGCGGGGGGTGCGGTACCGGGCCGGCGGGGCGTACACCCAGTCGATCGTGATGCGGTCCAAGAGCGGCACGATCCGGGTGATCGACTCGTACCACCGGTTGGAGAAGCTGGCCCTCTACTCGGCGGTGGACTTCGACGGCAGGCCCCTGGCAGAGCAGGAGTGACCGGGACTCCGACGGCGTCCCCACCCGTCCTTCCCACCTACCGGCGGATCGCCGGGATCGGGCTGGCGACCGCCGGGGGCCTCGGGGTGGCCGTCCAGTCCCGGATCAACGGCGAGCTGGGCGTACGCCTGGCCGACGGGATCGCTGCGGCGGTGGTCTCCTTCGGCCTCGGGCTGCTGGTGCTGCTGGTGCTGGTCCCCGCCCTGCCCGGCGGGCGACACGGACTGGCCGACCTGCGCGCGGCGCTGCGCTCCGGCGCGCTGCGCCCCTGGCAGTTGTTGGGCGGGGTGTGCGGGGCGTTCCTGGTCGCCACCCAGGGGCTCACCATCGGCGTGCTCGGCGTGGCGGTCTTCACCGTCGCCGTGGTCGCCGGGCAGTCGGCCAGCAGCCTGGTCGTGGACCGGGCCGGCATCGGTCCGGGCGGGCCGCAGCCGGTGACCCTCCCCCGGCTGGCCGGCGCGGTGCTGACCGTCCTGGCCGTGCTGTTGGCGGTCGGTGACCGGCTCGGCGACCCGGGCACCCTGGTGCTTGCCCTGCTGCCGTTGCTGGCCGGGTTGGGCCTCGCCTGGCAGCAGGCGGTCAACGGCCTGGTCCGTGCGGCGTCGGGTAGCGCGCTCACCGCCACCCTGGTCAACTTCGCCGTCGGCACGGCCGCCCTGTTGGTCGCCTTCGTCGTGGAGGTGGCCGTCCGGGGCGTCCCCGGCGGCGCGCTGCCGACCGAACCGTGGCTCTATCTGGGTGGCCCGATCGGCATTCTGTTCATCACGGTCGCGGCGGCGATCGTCCGCTTCACCGGGGTGCTGCTGCTGGGTCTCGCCACCATCGCCGGTCAGGTCGTCGGGGCCGTCGTACTGGACGTGGTGCTGCCGACGGCGGCGTCGCACCCGGGACCGGCCACCCTGGCGGGCGCGACGCTCACCCTGGTCGCGGTGCTGATCGCGGCGCTCGGCCCGGCCCCCCGGCGCTGACCCGCGACCCGCCCGGCCGCGACCGTCCCGGCGGGGCCGGCGGCCGACCGTCAGCGGTCGGCACCTGCGCCCGACGTGACCGGGGTGCGGGCCGCCGTGGCGAGCGTCGCCACGGTCGTGGCCAGCACCTCGTCCAGTGGGGTCGGCGTGATGCCCAGGGTCGTGGTGGCCCGGGTCGAGTCCATCAGGTACGGGCGGGCGAACTGGTGCGCGGTCTCCCGCAGCTCGCGGGCGAACGGGTCGGTCAGACCACCGAGCCAGAGCAGCGGGTAGGGCATCCGGGTCAGCCTCGGCGTCGGGGCGCCGACCAGCTCCGCCGCCCGGACGGCCAGCTCGCGCATGCCGACGGCCGGGTTGCTGGGCACGTGCCAGGCCCGGCCCCAGGCCCGCTCGTCGGTTGCGGCGGCGACCAGGGTACGAGCGACGTCCCCGATGTACGTCCAGGTGTGCGGGGCGTCCCAGTTCACCGGCAGGAAGACCCGCTGCCCGGCGAGCACCCTCGGCAGCACCAGCATCGGCAGGGAGGTGCCCCCGGCGCCGAGGTAGTCCGAGCCGCGCACCTCGGTGATCCGGGCCCGGCCGGCGCGGTGGGCGGCGAGCGCCTCGGTCCACATCCGGTTGCGTACCCGGCCCTTGGTGCCGGTGGCGGCGAGCGGGTTGTCCTCGGTCATCGGCGCGTCGACCGGACCGTAGCCGTAGAGGCAGCCGACGGTGGCGAGCACCGCGCCGGTGCGCTCGGCGGCGGTGAGCAGCGCGGCGGACAGCGGCGGCCAGTCCGTGGCCCACCGGTGGTACGCAGGGTTGGCGCAGTTGTAGAGGGCGACGGCCCCGTCGGCGAGGGCGGTCAACCGCTCGGCGTCTGTGGCGTCGGTGGCGACCAGTTCCACCGCCGGATCGGTGGGGCCGGTGCCCCGGCGGGTGACCAGCCGAACCTGTTCGCCCTGTTCGGCGAGGTGGCGGGCGGTGGCGGTGCCGACCGGACCGGCACCGACGATCACGTGCAGCGACATGGGAACACCTTTCGAATCAGGGGACCGAATAGAGAGCACTGCTCTCATCAAGCTGCGCCCAGCATGACCGATCACCGACCTCGCCGTCAAGAGCAGTGCTCTCGCTTTTGATTGCCGATCCGATTCGTGGCAGAGTGGAGCCATGCCGGCTTCCTCGATCCGCGCTCGGGTTCGCGCCGAGATGATCGACGAGATCAAGGCGGTGGCCCGCCGCCACCTCGCCACCGACGGCGCGAACCTCTCGCTCCGAGCGGTCGCCCGGGACATGGGCATGGTCTCGTCCGCGATCTACCGCTACTTCCCGAGCCGCGACGACCTGCTCACCGCGCTGATCCTGGAGGCCTACCACGCACTCGGCGACACGGTGGAGGAAGCCGACGCCGCCGCCGACCGGGCCGACCTGCGCGGACGCTGGCACGCCGCCTGCCGGGCCGCCCGCGTCTGGGCGCTCGCCCATCCCGCCGAGTACGCCCTGCTCTACGGCAGTCCGGTGCCCGGCTACGCCGCCCCCGAGGACACCGTGCTGCCCGCGCAGCGCCCCCCACTGACCCTGATCGGCATCCTCCGCGACGGACTGGCCGACGGCCGGCTCCGCCCGCCCGACGACAACCTGCCCGAGCCGGTCCGCGCCGACCTCGCCGACCTCGCCGCCGGCTTCTTCTCCGGCGTGCCCGAGCCCCTGCTGGCCCGGGGCATGGCCGGCTGGACCCAACTGTTCGGGTTGATCAGCTTCGAACTCTTCGGCCGCCTCAACAACGCGGTGGCCCATCGGGACGCCTACTTCGACCACCAGATCGCCCTGATGGCCGACCTCATCGGCCTGCCCTGAGCCAGCTCGCGCGGCGGGTCAGCCGGCGTCGGAGGAGTGACCGGGGAAGAGGTGGGCTGCCGGGTCGATGGCGACGGCGGCGTTGTTGACGGCGGTGGCGGCCTCGCCGAAACCGGTGGCGATCAGCCGCACCTTGCCCGGGTACTCGGTGATGTCACCGGCGGCGAAGACCCGGGGCAGGTTGGTCGCCATCGCGCTGTCCACCACGATGTGCCGCCGGTCCAGCTGCAAGCCCCACTCGGCCAACGGCCCCAGGTCGGCGGTGAAGCCGAGCGCCGCGACCACCGTGTCGACCGGCAGGGTCTCCGCCGCCCCACCCCGTACGGTGATCTCGGCGGCGGTCACCGTGTCGTCGCCGTACAGTCGGGTCACCTCGGCGTTGACGACGACCCGCACCGGCAGGGACAGCACCCGGGCCACCGTCCCGGCGTGCGCCCGGAAGCGCTCCCGACGGTGCACCAGGGTCACCGAGCGGGCCAACGGTTGGAGTGTCGCCGCCCAGTCGAACGCGGAGTCACCGCCACCCACGATCAGCACGTCCCGGTCGGCCAGCACGGCCGGCTCCGGTACGAAGTAGACGATCCCGCCGCCGAGGAAGCTCTCCGCGACCGGCAGCGGACGCGGGGCGAAGCTGCCCAGCCCGCCGGTGACCACCACCGCGCCGCAGCGCACCTGCTCGCCACCCTCGAGGCCCAGCACCGGCCGACCGTCGGTGTGGGCGAGCTTCTCGGCCCGGGTGCCGAGCAGGTACTCCGGATGGTAGGGCGCGGCCTGGGCGACCAGGTTGGCCACCAGGTCCCGCCCCTTGACGGCGGGGAAGCCGGCGACGTCGAGGATCAGCTTCTCCGGGTACATGGCGGTGATCTGCCCGCCCGGCTCGGGCAGCGCGTCGACCACCGCCACCGACAGGCCCCGGAAGCCCGCGTAGTACGCGGCGAACAGCCCCACCGGGCCGGCTCCGATCACGGCGACATCGACCTCGCGCATGGGCGTACCGTCGCTTTCCGCTGGCGATCAACGCGTGCTGATGCCGACGTTAGGCGTGCCGACCCGCTCGGGCAAGCATGTCCCAGCCCCGCCGCATGCCGGGCGGGTCGCCCGTCAGGACGGCAGCGTGGACTCCACCCGGTACGGCCCGTACGGGTCGTACGGTCGACGACGCCGGAACAGGATCGCCGCGACCACCCCGCCGAGCAGCCCGAACAGGTGGCCCTGCCAGGAGATCCGCTCGTCGGTGGGGAGGATGCCGAGCAGTTGCCAGCCGTAGAGAAGGCCGACCAGCAGCACCACCGCGAAGTTCCACCAGCTCCGTTCGACGATGCCCCGGGTGAGCAGCAGGCCGAGGTAGCCGAAGATGACTCCGCTGGCCCCGACGACCACCGAGTTGGGCGAGCCGGTGAACCAGACGCCGAGCCCACTGATCAGGATGATGACCAGTGTGGACCAGAGGAACCGGCGGACCCCGGCGGCCAGCACGAAGGTGCCGAGCAGGATCAGCGGGATGCTGTTGCTGTAGAGGTGTTCGAAGCCGTGGTGCAGGAACGGCGAGAAGAACACCCCGTCGAGCCCCTGGATGCGGTGCGGGATGATGCCGACCGCCAGGTCGAGCCCGAAGCCGAGCCCCTGGTCGAGGGCCTCGATGAGGAAGAGGAACGGCACCACCGCGCACATGGCGACGAAGGCCCGGCCGAGGGACGCGTAGAACGCCTCGGTGCCGAACCGGTCGGGGTCGCCGCCCATCGGGTGCAGGGTCACCCCACCATGGCTATCAGCATTCGGCGAGAACCGCTACCTCGGTTCCACTCCGCGCCCCGGTACGACGACGGCGGGGCGGGTGGTCGCCCACCCGCCCCGCCGTCATGGCCGTCGATCAGTACCAGCCCTCGCTCTGGCTCTTCGCCCAGGCGCCGCACGGGTTGTCGTACCGGCCCTCGATGTAGCCGAGGCCCCACTTGATCTGGGTGGCCGGGTTGGTCTTCCAGTCACTGGCGACCGAACTCATCTTGTTGCCCGGCACCGCCTGCGGAATGCCGTACGCCCCGGACGACGAGTTGCTGGCCTTGGGGTTCCAGCCGCTCTCCTTGGTCCAGAGCTTGTCCAGGCAGGGCATCTGGTCGATCTTGAAGCCCTCCTGGAGCAGCAGCGCGCAGCCGATCTTCCGGTTGCCGCTGTACTCGCCGCACGAGGCGGGGATCGGGCCGGCGAACGAGCTGCTCTTCGCCTCCGCCTCCTTGGCCTTGGCCTCCGCCTCACGCCCCTTCTTGCGCGACGCCGCCGCGGCCTCGGCCTCCTTGGCCCGCTGGGCGGCCTCCTTGGCCGCCGCGGCGGCCCGCAGTTTCGCCTGGTACTCGGCGGCCCGATGCTTCGCGGACTCCCGCCGGTGGTCGGCCTGCCGATCGCGCTGGTAGTCGTACTCGGCCTGGTCGACCTCGAGGCCGACCTGCGCGGTCAGGCCCTGTTGCTGGATTTCGCGGTCTTCGCCCAGATAGAAGCCGCCCGCAACGCCCACGGAGAGCAGTGCGACAGCGGCCGTACGGGCACCGAACCGGCTCCACAGCCGACTCACGAAGTGTCCCTTCGTCGGGGGCAAGGACGCGGCGCGGACCGGCCTCGAACGGGCGCAGTCGTGCCGCAAGCGCCCCGACCTCAGCCGGTCGCCACCGACGCACCAGCGGGGATGCCCGTCCGGGGGTGGGACGAACGATCACCAACGATCCCGCCGGGGCGTGGGCGCTCGTTGGACACCATTGCGCACAGTGAGGCGGATGGGAAACCAACCACCTCATTTGTGACCTGTGCCACAAAGTGAATGTGGACGCTGAGGGACGGAACTCCCCCGGGCAGAGATCAGATCGGGATGTCCTCCAACAGATCCGTCACCATGGCCGCGATCGGGGAGCGCTCGGACCGGTTCAACGTGACGTGCGCGAAGAGTGGGTGCCCCTTCAACGCCTCGATCACCGCCGTCACCCCGTCGTGCCGGCCCACCCGCAGGTTGTCCCGCTGGGCGACGTCGTGGGTGAGCACCACCCGCGAGCCCTGCCCGATCCGGGACAGCACGGTGAGCAGCACGCCCCGCTCCAACGACTGCGCCTCGTCGACGATGACGAAGGCGTCGTGCAGGCTCCGGCCCCGGATGTGGGTCAGCGGGAGGACCTCCAGGATGCCCCGCGAGGTGACCTCCTCCAGCACGTTCTCGTGCACCACCGCGCCGAGGGTGTCGAAGACGGCCTGCGCCCAGGGCGACATCTTCTCCGACTCCGAGCCGGGCAGGTAGCCCAGCTCCTGGCCGCCGACGGCGTAGAGCGGGCGGAAGACCACCACCTTCTTGTGCCGGCGACGTTCCATCACCGCCTCCAGCCCGGCGCAGAGCGCCAGCGCGGACTTCCCGGTGCCGGCCCGGCCGCCCAGCGACACGATCCCGATCGACTCGTCCAGCAGCAGATCCAGCGCGATCCGCTGCTCGGCCGACCGGCCGTGCACGCCGAACGCCTCCCGGTCGCCCCGGACCAGCCGGACCGTCTTGTCGGGCAGCACCCGGCCCAGGGCCGAGCCGCTGGCGGAGTGCAGCACCAGGCCGGTGTGGCAGGACAGACCGGCGGCGGCGTCCAGGTCGAGGCTGTCCCCGGCGTAGAGCCGGCCGATCTCCTCCGCACCCAACTCCAGCTCGGCCATCCCCGTCCAGGTCGGATCGCTGGCCTGACCGTGCCGGTACTCGTCGGCCCGCAGGCCCACCGAGGCGGCCTTGACCCGCAGTGGCATGTCCTTGCTGACCAGGGTCACCTCCCGCCCCTCAGCGGCCAGGTTCAGCGCCACCGACAGGATCCGGGCGTCGTTGGACTCGTTGCGGAACCCCGGTGGGAGGACGCCGTCGTCCGAGTGGTTCAGCTCCACCTTCAGCGTGCCGCCGGACTCGTTGGCGGGCACCGGATGGTCCAGCCGACCGTGCCGGACCCGCAGCTCGTCGAGCATCCGCAGGGACTGGCGGGCGAACCAGCCCAGCTCCGGGTGGTGCCGCTTCCCCTCCAACTCCGAGATCACCACGAGGGGCAGGACCACCTCGTGCTCGGCGAAGCGGTGGAAGGCCGCCGGGTCGGAGAGCAGTACGGACGTGTCCAGGACGAACACCTGGCCGGCTGGTCCGGGCTCCTCGGGGCCGGGCGGAGCAGCGGCCGTCGTACGGCGGCTCCGGGTGGATCGGCGGGTCGTGGCAGTCGCGGCCGGGATCTGGTCGACACCGGCGGGCGTACGGCGAGTCGTCACAGGCCTGCTCCGACGGACGGGCATCCGCCATCCGCGTTCCGCCTCCTCCGGTGCCCGGGGACACGGGGTCGGATGCGGAACCCCGTGCGCGAGGTCGCAGATCCGGGCGGGCCGGCTGACCCGGGAGAACCCCGTGCCATGCCTAGACGCTAGCCGCGCCGGGCCGCCTCGGCTAGGGGGTAGCCAGGGATCTCCCCCGCCGGGCACGTCACCGACGGTGGGCGGCGGACCGGCCGGGATGCATGCCCCCTGCGCGCATCCCGGCCGGTGGAACCGCGTCAACGGTCCGACGCGGCCCCGGCGGTACGCGTCCGCCGCGGACGACGTACCGACGATTGTCGGCTCGCTCGGCTCAGCCCGGCCGGCGCACCAGGGTGCCGGTCGGGTGCCGACCGGCGATCGGGCCCGGCGTGGCGGCGAACGAGGAGCCGGTGTACGTGGTGCCCTGGCGGGACGTCGGCGCGGAAGGTCCGGCGGCGTCGGCCGGGTGGGACGGCTGGGGCCGGTGGGGCGGCAACCCCGCACCGACCGGTGCGGCAGCCACCCCGACCCGGGTGGCCGTCGGCCCGGCGGTCACCCCGGCCGTCGTCCCGGCGGAGGACGGCACGGCCGGGGCGGCGAGCGCCGAGGCGAGCACGGCCTGGGCGTCGCGTCGACGCCGGTTCCAGGCGCCCCGGTCACCGTCGAAGTAGCCCTGCCGGTAGCCGAACCGGTACCCGATCCGGTAGCTGAGCTGGCCGTGCAGCCGACCGGCCGCATAGCTGGTCGCGCCCAGGACGAGCACGAGGAACAGCGCGAGGAAGGGGCTCATCGGGCGGCTCCGGCACGCCGCGTCGGCCGGGTCACCGGTCCTCCGGCTCGGCCGGGCTCGGATCGACGACCAGCAACCGCTCCAGGTCCTCGGTGCTGACCTCCTCGACCAGCTCGACGCTGATCCGGCAGCCGTCGAGCACCACCTCGGCCATCGAGGAACGCCGGATCTCGCCGCCGGCGTCGTAGACCCGGACGCTCATCTCCGGGCAGCCGAGGTGGGTCCGCCAGGCGTTCCACTCCTCCCGGTCGCCGACGCTCAGTGACAGGTAGCGGCAACCCCGGGCGAGGTAGAGCCGCCAGGGCGCGCTCAGTCCCGCGGCAACCCCCTCCGCGATCAGTCCGAAGGCCTGGGCGCGGGTCGCGAGTTCGGTCACCACACCCCCCTCGCACCGGAAGCGTGACGCATGTGAGCACTGATCGTCTCAAGCACGTGACACACCGTAGATTGTCCCATGAGCGTGACAGTATCAGCTTTCTGTCCGGTTCCCTTCGACCCCAGATGCGGCTATTATGCCCAGGTGAGCACCCCCAGTGCGGCCCATCGACCGTTGACGGACAGCGCAGTGAGTGCGTCTCATGTGCGTGACAAAGATCCGCCCCGGGAAGCCCGGATGAGCGCTGCGGTCGTACCGTCACGGGGTGACCGAGACCGCCCCCGCCCGGAAGATCGCATTTGCCACCTTCATTCGCCGGGCGCTCGACGATGCCCGGGCGATGCGGGCCTGGACCGGCACCGAGGTCTCCCGCCGCACCGGCGTCTCCCGACAGACAATCAATCGCTGGGTCCGTGGCGACTGGGCCAGTGACCCGGAGGCGGAACGGGTGGTGGCGTTCTGTGAAGGTCTGGGCCTCAACCCCGCCGCCGCCTTCGCCGCCCTCGGCTGGGACCGGGCCGCCACCCCCCGAGGTGCCGCGAACCCTCCCCCGATGGACCCGGACGTCGAGGCGCTGCTGCGTCGGCTGGTCGACCCGGCCGTCTCGGATGCGGAGAAGTTCCACATCCGAGAAACCATTCGTTACCTCGCATATCGCCCCACTCTCCCGTTGGATGTCCGAAATGGAGGAGAGCAGGCCGGGTAGTTCCTCAGATGGCGAAAGAACGCCTGAGCAGACCCGATCGTTTCGATCCGGGGGCGCAACGGGCACGCTAGCGTCCGTATTCGTACTGCTTGGGCTCGTCGTCGGCGGGGGGACGGGACAAGGCCGAACTCAGCCCTGCGGGACAGAAGGAGGGGTCTGTCCATGACCCTGAAGTGGTGGGCAGTCGTGGTCGCGGCGGTGTCCCTGACCGCGTGCGTGACCGCGAACCTGGTGGTCGGCGGACGGGCCGACGAGCAGATTCCCCTGGTCGTCAACCTCTTCGCCCTCACCATCGCCGGCACCGCCGTCGTCCTGGCGGTGGTCGCCGAACTGCACGCCCGACTCGACGACCGGGTCAGCGCGCTCACCGAGTTCCTGGTGGCGCGGCTCGACGAGATCGAGACCCGCACCGGCGACCGGAACACCGGCTTCGTCGAGGGTTACCTGCTCAACCAGGGTCGGGAGGCCACGGTGGTGCCGCTGGGGCGGCGCGGTCGGGGAGCCGCCGAACGCTGAGGACCACTCACGGTCGACCTACCCCGGCGGTGTCAAGAAGCCATTCCGAAGCCACGAATCAGCCACCGACCCCGGGGTACGCTTTCGCGCGTGCCGCCGTTGAATCTGGGGAACCAGCAGCCACAGACCCCGCTGGATGCTGAGCACGCCTGGCGTACCACCGCCGAGCGGGCCGCCGACACCGTCCTGTTCTTCGACTTCGATGGCACGCTCGCGCCGGTCGACGACGACCCCACCGCGGTACGCCCCGCACCGAAGGTGCTCGCCGCCCTGGAGGCCCTCGCCCCGGTGATGCAGCGGGTGGCGATCGTCTCCGCCCGCCCCGTCGACTTCCTCCGTGACCACCTCGGCGGCCTCACCGGGATCGACCTGTACGGCCTGTACGGCCTGGAGCACAGCTACTCGGGCGGCGCGACCGTCACCGAGCCCGCCGCGCTGCCCTGGGTGCCCACCATGGCCGACCTGGCCGACCTGGCCCGCGCCGAACTGCCCGCCGGGGCCCTGGTGGAGTTCAAGCGGCTGAGCGTGGCGCTGCACTGGCGTACCGCGCAGCAGCTCGGCCCGGCGGTCGAACAGTGGGGCCGGGCGCAGGCCGAACGGCTCGGGCTCAGGGTGCAGGCCGGCCGGATGGTGCTGGAGCTCAAGCCGCCCGTCGACCGGGACAAGGGCCTGGTCATCGGCGAGGTGGTCCGGGACGCCGGTGGCGCCTGGTACTTCGGCGACGACGTCTCCGACATCAAGGCGTTCGCGGCGCTGCGCGCCCGGTCCGCCGCCGACCCGGCGTTCCTCGGCGTCTGCGTGGCGGTGGCCAACCCGGAGACCGGCCACGAGGTCGCCGAGGCCGCCGACCTCACCATCGACTCGCCCGCCGCGCTGGGTGACTTCCTGACCCGCGCCCTGCACCACCTCACCTGACCGCCCGCCCCGGCACTCCCGGGGGCGTCACGGCGCGTTTGCGCCCGGCGCCGCGGGTCAGGCGCCGTAGCGGCGTTGGCGGGTGCCGTAGGAGCGCAGGGCGCGGAGGAAGTCGACCCGGCGGAAGTCGGGCCAGTTGAGTTCGCAGAAGTAGAACTCCGAGTGCGCCGACTGCCAGAGCATGAAGCCGGACAGGCGCTGCTCACCGCTGGTCCGGATGATCAGATCCGGGTCGGGCAGCCCCCGGGTGTAGAGGTGCTCGGAGATGTGGTCCACGTCCAGCGAACCGGCCAGTTCCTCGATGGTGCCGCCCTTGGCGGCATGCTCCACCAGCAGCGAACGGACCGCGTCGGCGATCTCGCGCCGCCCGCCGTACCCGACGGCGATGTTGACCTGCGCGCCGCCGGTACGTTCCCGGGTGCGTTCCTCGGCGGCCTTGAGCGCCTGGGCGTGCTGCGTCGGCAGCACGTCGAGCGCACCGACCATCCGCAGCCGCCAGGGATTGCCCTCCTCGGCCAGCTCCGTGGTCAGATCCTCGATGATCTGGAGCAGTGGATCCAGTTCCTCCGCCGGCCGGGACAGGTTGTCGGTGGAGAGCAGCCAGAGCGTGACGTGGCCGACGCCGGCGGCGTCGCACCAGCGCAGCAACTCCTTGATCCGCTCGGCACCCATCCGGTGCCCGTCGTTCGGGTCGACCAGGCCCATTTCCCGCGCCCACCTGCGATTACCGTCGCACATCACGCCGACGTGCCGGGGCACCGGCCGACCCGCGAGCCTGGCCGTCAGCCGGCGCTCGTAGACGGAGTAGAGAAGTTTCCGCAGAGTCATCACCTTGCAGCGTAGCGACCCACCCCGAACATCAGTGCCTCGGACGCCGCACCTGCCCCGTGATCAAGAGAAATACGTCGTTCGCCGGCAGCGCGATGACCGAAACCTCTTGATCACCGTGGCTCAACCCTCGGGGGTGGCGCGGTGGAGGGCGTAGAGGGTCAGGAGGGACGCTGCCAGGAGGGGGGCGCCGTCGCGGATCAGGCCGTCCACGCCGAGCAGCCACCAGCAGAGGGGTAGGTCCACCGCGAGTACGCCGAGGGTGATCACGACCAGCAGCCGGCGTGCCCATCGCCGGCCGCGCATCAGGAACGCCGTGCAGAACAGCACCAGATAGCTGACCACGATGCCGGTGCCGAACCAGAGCAGCACCACCGGTACGGCGGCGAGTCGGCCGTCCAGCACCGCGCCGCCGGCCACCAGGGCGGGCACCAGCATCAACGGGCTGTACGTGAAGGCGGCCACCCGGCTGGTGAGCAGCCAGCCGGTGACCTGGGGGCGTTTCGGGGCCACCTCCCGCCAGGTGATCGTCCCGCCCTCGACCACCAGGCCCCTACGGTGCCGGACCAGGTGCCCGGCGACCGCCTCGGAGCGGTAGAGCAGCAAGACCACTGCCACGCAGAGCGCGGTGAGGACGGCGAAGCCGAGCAGACCGGGCAGCGGTGGGACACCCTGCCGGGGCACCACCAGCCGGCCGACCGCGAAGACGGTGGTCACGGCGAGGATCAGCCCGAACGGCTTCGCCCCGGTACGTCCCCGGTCGACGTGCCCGATCAGCACCAGGAAGCCCAGCGAGCGGAGCATCGCCCAGCCGGTGCGTACCGCCAGCCCGAACTCCTGCTCCGGGGCGTACCACCAGTTGAGCAGCTCGACCACGACGGTGGCCGCGGCGGTCAGCGCGAGCAGGGTGGTGAGTGCCCGGACGGCGGACGGCCGCCGGACCTGCGGGGTCACGGCGGCCGTCCTCATGGGTCCGATGGTGCCCGGTACGGGCGACCGGCACACCTGTCTACTTCCGCGACGGCTCCGCGTCGAGCCGGGCACGCAGCGCGTCCAGCTCCGACCAGAGGACGGCGGGGAGCTTGTCACCGAACTTCTCGAACCACTCGGTGACCAGCGGCAGTTCGTTGCGCCACTCCTCCGGGTCGACCTTCAGGGCGATCCGGACGTCCTCCGGGGTCATGTCGAGCCCCTCGACGTCCAGCGCGTCGGCGGTCGGCACCATGCCGACCGGGGTCTCGACCGCGTCGGCGGTGCCCTCGATCCGCTCGACGACCCACTTCAGCACCCGCGAGTTCTCGCCGAAGCCGGGCCAGAGGAAGTTACCCTCGGCGTCCTTGCGGAACCAGTTCACGTAGTAGATCTTGGGCAGCTTGGCGGCGTCGCCGTCGACGCCCTTGCCCATCTCGATCCAGTGGTTGAAGTAGTCACCGGCGTGGTATCCGATGAACGGCAGCATGGCCATCGGGTCGCGGCGGACCACGCCGACCGCGCCGGACGCGGCGGCGGTGGTCTCCGAGGAGAGCGTCGCGCCCAGGTACACCCCGTGCACCCAGTCCCGGGCCTCGGTGACCAGCGGGATGGTGTCCCGGCGACGACCGCCGAACAGGATCGCGTCGATCGGCACGCCGTTCGGGTCGAAGTAGTCGTCGGCCAGGATCGGGCACTGCGTGATCGGGGTGCAGAACCGGCTGTTCGCGTGGGAGGAGAGGTTCTCGCTCTCCGGCGTCCAGTCGTTGCCCTTCCAGTCGATCAGGTGGGCCGGCGGCTCACCCATGCCCTCCCACCAGATGTCGCCGTCGTCGGTGAGGGCGACGTTGGTGAAGACGGAGTTGCCCCGGTCCAGCGTCCGCATCGCGTTGGCGTTGGTCTTCCAGTCGGTGCCCGGGGCGACGCCGAAGAGGCCGTACTCCGGGTTCACCGCGTAGAGGCGTCCGTCGGAGCCGAACCGCATCCAGGCGATGTCGTCGCCGATGGTCTCGACCTTCCAGCCCGGGATGGTCGGCTCCAGCATGGCCAGGTTGGTCTTGCCGCAGGCGGACGGGAACGCGCCCGCCACGTGGTAGACCTTCCCCTCCGGCGAGGTGATCTTCAGGATCAGCATGTGCTCGGCGAGCCAGCCCTCGTCCCGCCCCATCACGCTGGCGATCCGCAACGAGTAGCACTTCTTGCCGAGCAGCGAGTTGCCGCCGTAGCCGGAGCCGTAGGACCAGATCTCCCGGGTCTCCGGGAAGTGCGAGATGTACTTCGTCTCGTTGCACGGCCAGGAGATGTCCTGCTGGCCGGGGGCGAGCGGGGCGCCGATGGAGTGCAGCGCGTGCACGAAGTCGGCGTCGTCGCCCATCGCGTCGAGCACGGTGGCACCCATCCGGGTCATGATCCGCATCGAGGCGACGACATACGGGCTGTCGGTGATCTCGACGCCGAACATCGGGTTCTCGGCCTCGACCGGCCCCATGCAGAAGGGAATGACGTACATCGTCCGGCCGCGCATCGCACCGCGGTACAGGCCGGTCATCGTCCGCTTCATCTCGGCCGGCGCCATCCAGTTGTTGGTGGGGCCGGCGTCCGCCTCGTCCACAGAACAGATGAACGTGCGCTCCTCGACCCGGGCGACGTCCGTGGGGTCGGTGCGGGCGTAGAAGGAATTCGGCTTCTTTTCCGGGTTCAGCCGGATCAGGGTGCCGTTGTCGACGAGTTCGTCGGTGAGACGCCGCCACTCCTCATCGGTTCCGTCCACCCAGACCACCCGGTCGGGGGTGGTCAGTTCCGCGATCTCCCGGACCCAGGCGAGCAGCTCGGGGTGGGTCGTGGGGGCCTGATCGATCCCCCGCACAGTAGCCGGAGCAACCATGACTCATCTCCTTGTGGTCGACGCTGACCGATTTATGGGATGCACGAGTCTCGGCGGACGCGGGCCGCGTCGCCTTCGTGGAAACCTGGGATTGACCCCAGCGTAAACCGGGCGGACCCGCGAGTCAGTGGGACTGGTTGTGAACAACTGCACAAGGTACGGACCGGCTGCGGCAACACGAGCTGATACCCGCTTTCGCGCGCAGTTTCACGCAAATCCTCCGGCGAACTGTCGACGGCCGCGAGAACGGACGACGAGAAACGGAGGAACCGGGCCGGTCGGGTGGATCGCTCCGGGGCACGACGGCGGGTCGCCGGTGGCACCCCGTCCGAGGTGCCGGTAACCGGTACGCTCGCGAGGTGGCCGCGACGATGACCGGGGACCAGCCGGGAACCCCGCAGACCCGCCCGGGTCTGGTCCGTTCGTTACTGGACCGGTTCGGTCACCTCATCCGCGAGCTGAGCAAGTTCGCCACCGTGGGCGGCGTGGCCTTCCTGGTCGACTTCGCGCTCTTCAACTACCTGACGCTGGGCCGGGGCATGGAGCCGGTGACCGCCCGGGTCATCTCCACGGTGATCGCGGCGACCGTCGCCTTCGTCGGCAACCGGTTCTGGACCTGGCGGCACCGGGCCCGCTCCAACCCGGCCCGCGAGTACGCGCTGTTCTTCTTCTTCAACGCGGTCGGCCTGGGCATCGCGGTGGCCTGTCTGGCGGGCAGCCGCTACGGGCTGGGCAGCATCTGGCCCGACGTCTTCCGTACCCCGCTGGCCGACAACATCGCCAGCTACCTGGTCGGCACCGCGCTCGGCACGCTGTTCCGGTTCTGGTCGTACCGACGGTTCGTCTTCGTGGAACCGGGAACTCCCCCGGTTCCGGAGGCGACCAGCGACCCGTCGCCCGGGGCGTGACAGTCGCCCACCCGCCCAGCCGGAGACTCCGGCATCGTCCTCTGCCCTAAGGTGTTGCGCATGCGTCTTGTCCGTCTGCTGCCCGAGCGCTGGCAGAAGTTCATCCGCGAGGCGCTCAAATTCGGCGTCGTCGGGGGCGTCAACACCGTCATCAATTACGCGGTGTTCAATGCCCTGGCACTCACGGTCTTTGTCGACGGTCAACTGAAGGCGACGGTCATCGCCACCATCGTGGCGACCATCACGTCATATCTGATGAATCGTCACTGGACGTACCGGGATCGACCCAAAGCGGCCCTACAGCGGGAATACGCCCTGTTCTTCCTGTTCAACGGTGCCGGCCTGATCATCGAACTGGGCGTCCTCGCCGCGGCCAAGTACGGCCTGGGGTTCAACAGCCTGCTCGCGCTCAACGTGGCGAAGACCGGCGGCGTGCTGCTCGCCACCCTGTTCCGGTTCTGGTCCTACCGGACGTTCGTCTTCCAGCCGGTCCCCCAGCACGCCGAGGAGACCTGGCACTCCATCAAACGGGACGAGTGGGACACCATGGCCGAGCTGGACCCGGTGGCCGAGCTGGCCGAATCGGTCAGCGAGTTGGAAGAGGCCCAGGCCCAGCCGGAGCAGCGTCCCGCCCCGGCCACCGAACCGACGCTCAAGCCCGCCCCGGCCACCGAAGCGGTGTTCAAGCAGGCCCAGGGCGGCAGCGCCGGCCTCGGTCGGGCGGCCACCGGCGGCGACCTGGACATGGAGCTGGCCGCCGAGCTGCACGCCGGCACCCGCCGCGCGCCGCGCTCCTGACCGACCCGCCGGCCCCAGCCCCACCGTCACGGCCCCGGGGAGTCCCGGGGCCGTGACGCGTTCCCGGGGGATCAGCCGGTGGCGTCGCGCAGCGGCTTGCCGTCACGCATGTCGGCCAGGATCTCGCGCATCTCGCCGTCGCCCAGCGTGTGCTTGTCGTGCTGCGCCTCCACCAGCTCGTAGAGAGTGGTCTGCACCCGGTCGACCCGGGGCACGTCGGCGAGCACCGACTGGCCGCGCTCGCCGGCCGACTCGATGGTGAGCGTGCCGCAGCCGAGCAGCCGCTCGATGAAGCGCTGGGTCATCGAATGGTCGTTGATCCGGGCCAGCGGCAGGTCCCGCCGGTGCCGGGAGAAGACACCCTCCTGGAGCAGCACCCGCTCGTTGGTGAACAGGTAGTGGGTGGTCCGCCAGACCAGGAACGGCCACAGCCCCAGCCAGAGCGCCCCGATCAGGAACAGCCCGGCGATGACGTAGAGCGCGATCGTGCCGCCGTCGCCGGCGGGCAGCAGGAGCCAGCCCGCCACCACCGCCGCGACGCCGAGGACCAGCACCAGGATCGGCCGCAGCAGCGCCTTCCAGTGCGGGTGCAGGTGCAGGACGACGTGCTCGTCCTCGGTGAGCACGTCTTCGGGGAACGCCACGGGAACCTCCTAGCCGACAACCGGACGCGCTGACCGTAACGGTCGACGCGACCCACCGGATCAGCCGGGCGGACCGCCGTGCACCCCACGCACGAACCGACCGGAGGCAACGCGACTCAGCGCAGGTGCAGGACGTCCCCGGCAGCCAACCGGCGTTCCCCGGCGGCGGTGTCGACCAACAGCTGCCCGTCGGTGTCCACACCGGTGGCGAGCCCGGTCAGCGCGGAGCCGTCGGGCAGCAGCACCCGTACCTGCCGGCCCACCGTGGCGCAGGAGGCCAGGTACGCCTCGCGCAGGCCGCACGCGTCGGCGTCACCGCCCGCGACCCGCCACCGGTCGTACCAGTCGGCGAGGGCCCGCAGCAGGGCCCGCAACAGCGGATCACGGTCGGTGGCCGTGGCACCGGCGAGCTGTAGCGAGGTGGCCGGCAGCCCGGTCGGATTCTCCGGCAGCTCGTCGGCGCGCAGCGTCACGTTCAGCCCGATGCCGAGCACGATCGCGGGCGGCTCCGCTCCGACGGCGGCCGGCACCGCCTCGGCCAGGATGCCGGCGCACTTGGCGTCGCCGAGCAGCAGGTCGTTGGGCCACTTCAGGCCGGCGTCCAGCTCGGCCAGCCGGGAGACCGCCTCGACCAGGGCGACGCCGGCGAGCAGCGGCAGCCAGCCGTACCCGGTCGGGGGGGCCGGCGGCCAGTCGCGCTCGGTGACGGTCTCGCCGGGCCGGAGCAGCACGCTGGTCGCGATGCCGGCCCGGGGCGGCGACTGCCAGACACGCCCGCGCCGGCCCCGGCCGGCGGTCTGCCGCTCGGCGACCACCACCAGGCCCGCCGGCTCGCCGGCCCGCGCCGCGTCGGCCGCGTCGGCGTTGGTCGAGCCGGTCTCGGCCCGCAGGTCCAGCCGACGCCATGGACCCAGTGGCGCGGTCAACGCCCGGGTCAGCCGCGCCGCCGACAGCGGCGGTCGGTCCAGATCGGTGTACGGCGAACCCGGCATCCCGCAAGCCTACGGGCCGGGTCGGCGGTCGCCCGGCCAGCCTCCGGCGGACCGGTCCCCGACCACGGCCGCCGCCCCCGGGCCGGCAACCACCGGCAGGTCGACGGCAGTTCCGGCGCAAGCTACTGAGGCGTACTGCACAGCGGCACGGGCCTGAACCATCGTTATATTCCCTGGGTGACTACCGAGACCGGGATCAACATCCACAGCACCGCGGGCAAGCTGGCGGACCTGGAGCGACGGGTCGACGAGGCGGTGCACGCGGGGGCGCGCGGCGTGGCGAAGCAGCACGCGCGGGGCAAGAAGACCGCTCGGGAGCGGATCGAGCTGCTGCTCGACGAGGGCTCCTTCGTCGAGCTGGACGAGTTCGCCCGGCACCGGTCCACCAACTTCGGGCTGGACCGGAACCGCCCGTACGGCGACGGGGTGATCACCGGCTACGGCACCGTCGACGGCCGGCAGGTCTGCGTCTTCGCGCAGGACTTCACGGTCTTCGGTGGTTCCCTCGGCGAGGTCTTCGGCTCCAAGATCGTCAAGGTGATGGACCTGGCCATGAAGATCGGCTGTCCGGTGGTCGGGATCAACGACTCCGGCGGCGCGCGCATCCAGGAGGGCGTCGCCTCGCTCGGCCTCTACGGTGAGATCTTCTTCCGCAACGTGCGGGCCAGCGGGGTCATCCCGCAGATCTCCCTGATCATGGGCCCGTGCGCGGGTGGTGCGGTCTACTCCCCGGCGGTCACCGACTTCACCGTGATGGTCGACCAGACCTCGCACATGTTCATCACCGGCCCGGACGTCATCAAGACCGTCACCGGCGAGGACGTGGCGATGGAGGAGCTGGGTGGGGCACGCACGCACAACGCGCGCAGCGGCAACGCCCACTACCTGGCCGCCGACGAGGACGACGCGATCGACTACGTCAAGGCGTTGCTGTCGTACCTGCCGTCGAACAACCTCGACGAGCCGGTGGTCTTCGAGGCTCCGGCCGACCTCTCGGTCACCGACGAGGACCGGGAGCTGGACAGTCTGATCCCCGACTCGGCCAACCAGCCGTACGACATGCACCGGGTGATCGCGCACGTCCTCGACGACGGCGAGTTCCTGGAGGTGCAGCCGCTCTACGCGCAGAACCTGGTGGTCGGCTACGGACGGGTCGAGGGCCGCCCGGTGGGCGTGGTCGCCAACCAGCCGATGCACTTCGCCGGCACCCTGGACATCGCCGCGTCGGAGAAGGCGGCCCGGTTCGTGCGTACCTGCGACGCGTTCAACATCCCGGTGCTGACCTTCGTGGACGTCCCCGGCTTCCTGCCCGGCACCGGCCAGGAGTGGGACGGCATCATCCGCCGGGGCGCGAAGCTCATCTACGCGTACGCCGAGGCGACCGTCCCGAAGGTCACCGTGATCACCCGCAAGGCGTACGGCGGGGCGTACGACGTGATGGGCTCCAAGCACCTCGGGGCGGACCTGAACTTCGCCTGGCCGACGGCGCAGATCGCGGTGATGGGCGCGCAGGGTGCGGTGAACATCCTCTACCGGCAGGAGTTGGCCAACGCCGCCGATCCGGCCGCCGTCCGGGCCGAGAAGATCGCCGAGTACGAGGACACCCTGGCCAACCCGTACATCGCCGCCGAGCGCGGGTACGTCGACGCGGTGATCCCGCCGCACGAGACCCGTGCCCAGATCGTCCGGGGGCTGCGGGTGCTGCGGACCAAGCGGGAGACCCTCCCGCCGAAGAAGCACGGCAACATCCCGCTGTAGCCGGCCCGTCAGCAGGGCGAGTCGGCGGCCGGGCAGAGGCGCTTCGCGGCGGTCCCCCCCAACGCCGTGAGGTCGGCCCGGTTCAGCCCCGGGCCGCTGCCGTCGATCGGGTCGGCGACCGTGTCCGGGGCGGGGGCGACCACGGTCACCAGGTCGCCGACCCGGACCACCAGAGTGGTCTCGACGGGTGGCACCGCGCCGGCCGGCTCCCCGTCGGCCTGCGCGCGGGGTGGCGACGCCACATGCCGCAGCAGCATCGACTGGTCACCGGCGAAGTCCCGCCCCTCCAGTTCCCAGCGGTGCTCCTGCTCCGTGCGGACCGGCTCCTGATCGGCCGTCAGGGTGGACGCGCCGAGGCTCCACTCCGCACAGGCGTTGAGCAGCCGGTCGATCTCACCGAAGAGCCACCGTCCCCGGGTCAGGTCGACGCGGTACACGTCCTGGCTCAGCACCGCCGAGGCCGGAACGTCGGCTCTGGTCGCCGGGCGGAGCAGGGTCTGCGACCGGGAGGCCCGGGACACCGGCAGTTGCGCGGCGACCTCGCGCTCCCGCCCACACGATTCGAGCAGGGGGTCGACCCGGACGGTCTCGGCCAGCCCCGTCCCGCCGAGCCGTGCCCCGGCTCCGGTGGGCAGGTCGGCGGGGGTCAGCAGGGCCTCGACGGGAATCTCCGCCCGAGCCGCGACCGCGACCGGAGCCGAGGCCGACACCGCGACCGGGGCGGTGGGCGTCGGCGGCGGTAGCGTGGGCCGCCCGGTCACCGCCACGGCGGAGCCGGCCACCACGGCGAACACCACCACCGCCGACAGCATCGCCGCACGGCGGCTGCGGCGGCGGGCGCGGGCGCGGATCTCCACCGGCTCGGGCCAGCGGACCTCGCGCAGGTCCCGGTGCAACCGGTCGACAAAGGTCAGATCCTCACCCATCAGACCTCCTCCAGGTCAGCGACGGCAAGCAGTCCGGCGAGCGCGGCACGCCCCCGGGAGAGCCGGGCCTTCACCGTGCCCACCGGGGCGGCGGTCTCCCGGGCCACCTCGGCGACGGGCATGCCGAGCAGGTAGTACAGGGCGAGCGCGGTGCGTTGCTCCTCGGGCAGTTGGCGCAGGGCGGCGACCACCTCGAGCGTGTCGGTGCCGGGGCCTGGCACGTTCTCGGTCGCCCCGTGCCGCAGGTAGGCGCGGGCGCGGCTGCGCAGGCTGCGCCAGCGGCTCACCGCGATCCTCGAGGCCACCACCCGCACCCAGGCCTCCGGATCGTCGTACCCGCTCACCGTCGACCAGCGCTGCCAGGCCCGGATGTACGCCTCCTGCACGGCGTCCTGCGCCTCGGCCAGGTTGCCGGTGAGCGCGTAGACGAAGCCGAGCAGCCGTTGTCGGCTGCCCCGGTAGAAATCGTCGA
This sequence comes from Micromonospora sp. NPDC051925, assembly GCF_044548625.1. Lineage (NCBI taxonomy): Bacteria > Bacillati > Actinomycetota > Actinomycetes > Micromonosporales > Micromonosporaceae > Micromonospora > Micromonospora sp. NPDC051925. Next base: position 108,472 of record NZ_JBIUCH010000012.1, read on the forward strand.
ACCCGTCGACGTCCGGCACCCTCGTTACCTCCCCCGTGGCGGTCGCAGGTGACACGCGCGCCGCACCCCGGTGGGTTGCGTGCTCAGCCGATCATTCTGGTCCGTCGACCAGCTCGGTCAGCTCGGCCAGCGGGAAAGCGCCCGCGGGAAGTCGTTCCCGCGCCAGCCGCCGGACCGCGACCTGCACGGCGGTGTTGGCCGGCGTGGGCACCCCGTGTCGCCGGCCGAGCAGCACGATCTCCCCGTTGAGGTGGTCGGCCTCGGTGGAGCCGCTCGCCCGGGTCAGGCTCTGCCAGGTCGAACTGCCGCCGCGCGGCTGCCCGTCGACCGGCCGGGTGCCGACCCGGTCGCCCCGTTCGGCCCGCTCCTCGTCGGGGCTGGTGTGCGCGATGCCCGCGGCGGCGAGCACGGCGACGCCCTCGGCCCGGACCCGGTCGAGCAGCCAGGTGGGCAGGTCGGCACCGAGCAGGGCCTGCACCCCGTTGCCGAGGTTGGCCAGCAGCTTGCCGTACTTCCACCGCATCACGTCGTCCCGGACCGGGGCGACGAACCCGGCGGCGGTCAGGTCCGCCGACACCGCCGCGTCGACCTCGTCGGCACCGCCCGGGTAGCGGCCGAGGTGCAACATCCCCGGGTACGGGTGACCGCTGGCGATGACCACGCCGGGGTCGAGATGGGTGGCCGGCAACCAGACGCAGACCGGATGGACATGGGCGAAGAGACGCAGCGCGGTCCGCTCGTTCGCCACCCCGTTCTGCGCGGTGAACAGGGGCAGCCGCTGCCCGGCCGTACCGCCGCCGGCGACCGGGGCGTCCGCCCAGGCGTCCAGGGCGGCCCAGGTGTGCTGCGACTTGACGGTCAGCACCAGGGCGGTGTCGGCCGGCAGCGGCTCCGCCCCCGGCCCGTCGGTGGCCGGGCCGCGCCAGTTCACCGTCCGGTCGGGGGTGCGCAGGGTGAGCCCCTGGCGTCGGATCGCGTCCAGGTGCGCCCCGCGCGCCACCAGCGTCACGTCGCGGCCGGCCTCCGCCAGCAGCACGCCGATGGTGCCGCCGACCGCGCCCGCTCCGATGATGACGTATCGCATCCGCCCGATTCTGCCCGCACCCGGTCGGGCCGGCGACCCCGTGCGGACCCACCGCCCTCCGCCGGTGCCGCTGTCGCCGCGCGGGTGGGGCCCTCGCCCCGGCTGCTCAGCGGGGAATGCCGGCCCCGGTGAGCAGCGGGCCGGCGAGCAGGGCCGCGCCGACGGCGAGGGCGAGCAGGTTGACCAGCCCGAAGACGGCCACCCAGAACAGGGCCGGGAAGGGCGTCAGCCGGGCCAACTGGTCGGCGTCGGACTCGGGCATCCGGCCCCGGCTGCGCAGCCGTTGCAGTTCGAAGACCGGCCGGACGCCGCCGAGCAGCAGGAACCAGACCGAGGTCCAGGCGAACACCGCCTGCACCTGCGGGGTGGCGTACCAGGAGACGACGAGCACCACGCCGCCGGTGACCAGCAGGGAGAGCACCCCGAAGACGTTGCGGACCAGCAGCAGCATGGCGAGCAGCAGGGCCACCGCCAGCCAGAGCAGCAGGGTGATCCGGTTGCCGCCGAGCAGCCAGGCACCGCCCAGGCCGACCAGCGACGGCGCGACGTAGCCGGTGAGCAGGGTGAGGATCATGCCGGGGCCGGTGGGGCGGCCGGCGCTGAGGGTGAGCCCGGAGGTGTCCGAGTGCAGCCGGATGCCGTGCAACCGCCGCCCGGTGAGCAGCGCCGCCAGGGCGTGGCCGCCCTCGTGGGCGATGGTCACCGCGTTGCGGGCGACCCGCCACGACGACCGGACCGAGACGACCACCAGCGCGGCCACGGCGGTGAGCAGCACGAGCAGGGGCGGTGGGTCGGGTTGGGCGCTGAACAGCCGGTCCCAGAGGTCGCCCAGCCCGTCGATCGACACCATGGGCGGGGAGCCTACCCGGCCGCATCGTGTCGCTCGACGGTCGTCGCCCCGTATCGTGTGAGACTGACCGGACGGTGAGCGGAGCGGGAGGTGAGGGCCGGTGAGCGCGGCGCCCCTGGAACACCACGTCGGCCTCTGGACCGAGGCCGACTATCTCGCCATGGGCGACACCCCGGACCGGATCGAACTGCTCGACGGGAGCCTGATCGTGAGCCCTGCCCCGAGCAAGCGGCACCAGTTGGTGTCGTGGAGCCTCGTCGACAGTCTGCGGCCCGCCGCACGGCCCCTCGGCCTGCTGGTGTTCGAGGCGGTGAACGTGCGGCTCGGGGTGGATCGGATCGTCATTCCCGACGTGGTGGTCGCCGACACCGACGACGAGGGCACGGTGGTCGAGGCCGGCGAGGTCGCCCTGGTCTGCGAGATCGTCTCGCCGGGCAACGCCGCCGCCGACCGCCTGGTCAAGATGCAGCTCTACGCGATCGCCCGCATCCCGTGGTACCTGCTGGTCGAGCAGGACGGCGACGCGCACTCGCTGCGGCTGTACCGGCTCGACGGCGCGCACTACGTGGAGGACCAGGTGGCGAAGGCCGGCGAGGCGCTGACGCTGGCCGAGCCGTTCCGCTGGCAACTCGACCCCGCCACGCTGCGCTGACCGACCCCACCTCCGGTCGTTCTGGCCGGTTCGGATCAGCCCGTCCCGGCCGATTCGGATGAGATCGCGATGGACGTCGACCGCCGTCGATGAAAGTTTCCTTGAGCCCTCTTGCGATCATGGTCAGGAATCTCCAAGGATTGGCGTCAATCGATTGGCGTCCCTGGAGGAATCCATGACCCGTACCAGATTCTCGTTGCGCCGGCTGCTCGCCGCCGGTCTCACCGTGGCCGCCACCGCGGCCACGGCCCTCGTCGCCACGGCCGGACCCGCGGCCGCCGCCACCACCCCCGGCGTCGACGTCTCCCGCTACCAGGGCACGATCAACTGGACCAGCGTCCGCAACGCCGGTATCGAGTTAGCCTTCATCAAGGCCACCGAGGGTACGACCTACAAGGACCCGAACTTCAACAGCAACTACGTCAACGCCTACAACGCCGGGGTGATCCGCGGGGCGTACCACTTCGCCCTGCCGAACGCCTCCTCCGGCGCCACCCAGGCCGGCTATCTCGTCAGCAACGGCGGAGCCTGGTCGGCGGACAGCCGTACCCTGCCCGCCGCGCTGGACATCGAGGCCAACCCGTACAGCGGCGGCACCTGCTACGGGCTGTCCACCACCAGCATGCGCAACTGGATCCAGGACTTCCTCAACACCTACCGCTCCCGCACCGGCCGGTACGCGGTCATCTACACCACCACCAGCTGGTGGAACCAGTGCACCGGCAGCTGGACCGGCCCGTGGGCCAACCACCCGCTCTGGCTGGCCCGCTGGGCGAGCGCGCCGGGCACCCTGCCCGCCGGCGCGTCGGTCTGGAGCTTCTGGCAGTACACCAGCACCGGCAGCGTCTCCGGGATCAGCGGCAACGTCGACCGCAACTACTGGAACGGCGACCGCTCCCGGCTGATCGCGCTGGCCAACAACACCTGATCGGACCCGCACACCGGTCGGCGGCAGCGGGATCGGTCATCACCGTACGGTCGATGACCGATCCGGCTGCCGCCGTCGTGTCGATGGTGGTGCTGCCGGTTCAGGCGTTCCTACGGCTGGTCAGCGGTACGGTCACGGCGTCCGTGCCGGTCACCGCGGCCCGGCGGCTCAACCGCCAGGCGGCGACCCCGGCGGCCGCGAGCGTCACGACGACGACCAGCGTGACCAGCGCGGCCACGCCGGCGCTCAGCAGCAACAGGACGACATCGCCGAGGGCGACGAGCATCCACAGTGCCAGTCGGGGCCGGGCGTCCCTGCGTCGGTAACCCATCTCGCTACCTCCTTCCGTCGTCCCAGGACAGATACCCCGTACGACGGAAGGTCATGCGAACTGATGTCACCCCGGGCGGGAATCCCCCGGATCAGTTCCTCCGGTCCGGCACGAACCGGCTGGTGATGAGGGCGAAGTTGTCGAGGTTGGCGTCCCAGTCCTTCGCCGCCACCTCCCAGCGGATCGCGAAGCCCCGGTTGGTGGCGGTGACGAAACCCCGGTTGCGCACGTGGATCCGGGTGTTGTCCCGGGTCTCCAACCAGTCCCAGTCGGCGCAGGTGCGGTAGCCGCCGCACGCCTTGATGTCGAGGTACTGGTAGTTGTTGACGTAGTTGCGCCGGTTGGGCTCCTGCCCCCTCCAGTCGGCGACCGCGTCCTTCTTCGGGCTGGGGGTCCACTGGATCAACAGTTCCCGTACCCCACCCGGCTCGGTGATGGTCACCGAGTCGGAGCGGACGCTGCGTCGCCAGCCCTTCGGCACCGGCACCTTGAAGGTCGGCCCGCTGTACATCTCCCAACCCTCCGGCAGCGCGTTCGGGTCGGTGGACGGGGTGGCCGACGGGGTCGGGCTCGGCGCGGCGCTGGTCGGCGGCGCGGCCGGGGCCGATGTCGGAGCGGCGGAGGCCGCGGCGCTCGTCGGGCCGGCCTGCGGGGTGTCGCCGCCCTCCGGATCGTCCGAGCTGGTCAACAACGGCACGATCAGGGCCAGCCCCACCAGCAGCACCACGACCAGCGCACCGATCAGCAGGTTGCGCCGCTTGTGGTCCGGCTTCGTCCCGTCGTACACCGGAACGGGCGCACGCCCGGCGGACCCGGCGGACGGGCTCACCGGCGCGGCCAGCACGGCGGTGGGGTTGCCCGGCGGGGGCGGGTCGACCCGGCCGGCGCGGGCCGGCGAGTCGACCTTGCTGGTCGGCGCGGCATCGGCATCGGCCGACGACCCGGCCGCGCTGGTCGGCGCGGCAGCGGCAGCGGTCGGCGGGGTGACCTTCGTGGTGGGCTCGGCGTCCACCCCGGCCGGCACCTTCGCGGTGGCGTCCTCGCCTGCGGTCGGCGCGGCCGTCGACGACCCGGTGACGGCCGTCGCCTCAGCCGCCGTGCCGACCGTAGCGGCAGCACCGCTCGCCGCGGCCTTCGCGGCGGCGGCGCTGGCTCCCGCCGCGGCGGCGGCACTGGCTCCCGCCGCGGCTGCCCGGGACGGCGAGGTCTTCGCCCCGGTCTCACCCGCCGCTGGTCGGGGTGCCGGCACCACCGGTACGCGCGGCTCGCGCGGACCGTTCGGTCCGGGCCGGCGTACGCCGTCGAGCAGTGAGATTCCCCTCGCGCGCCTGCCTGCGGCCCGACGCAGCATGCGCTCCGCGACCTCGGCGGTGATCCGCTCGGCCGGGTCCTTGCGGAGCAGGCCGTTCAGGACCGGCTTCAACGGGCCGGCGTTCTTGGCCGGTGGCAACGGTTCGGTCGCCAGCGCGGCCAGGGTGCCGATCGCCGACGGCCGGGCGTACGGGGACTTGCCCTCCACCGCGGCGTAGAGCGTCGCGCCCAGCGACCAGAGGTCCGCCTCCGGCCCGGCGGTGCCGTCCTTGGCCCGCTCCGGCGCGATGTACGCGGGCGAACCGAGCACCATGCCCGTCCGGGTGACGTTCGGGTCGCCGGGGATGGTGGCCAGTCCGAAATCGGTCAGCACCACCCGACCGTCGGTGCCGAGCAGCACGTTGCCCGGCTTGATGTCCCGGTGCATGACGCCGGCCTTGTGGGCGGCCTTCAACGCGCCCAGCACGCCCAGGCCGATCTCCACCGCCTGGGCCGGTGGCACCGGCCCGTCCTCGGCGAGGGTGTCCTGCAACGACCTCGACGCCACGTACTCCATGACGATCCACGGGTCGCCGTCGGTGCGCAGCACGTCGAAGATGCGGACCACGTTGACGTGGTTGAGCCGGGCGATCGCTCGGGCCTCGCGCAGCGACCGCTCGCGCATCTCGCGGCGCTCGTCGTCGGTCAGGCTGGGCGGCGGAACGAGTTCCTTGATGGCCACGTCCCGGTGCAGGACCTCGTCGCGCGCCTTCCAGACCCGGCCCATGCCACCCTGACCGAGCGGCGAGAGCAGCCGGTATCGGTCAGCGACGAGTTGGGAAGGCACATCAGACATCGGTGAGACGGTACCCGGCCGCGCCAATGCGCACACCGCCGGCACGCCACTGTGCGACATGGGTCAACTTGTCGACGCGTACCCTGGCGTCATGTCTGCCGAAGAGCCGCTGTTCCGGGTCGTCCGGGGGACCCCGACCGCCGAGGAACTGGCTGCGTTGGTGGGCGCGATCGCGCTCCGCTCCCGGCCGACCGGCACACCCACACCGCAGGCCAGATCCGAGTGGGCCCGCAGCACCCGGCCGGCCGGCGCCGCCCTGGTGACCGGGCGCGGCGCCTGGCGCACCTCCGGCCTGCCCCGCTGACGGCCGGGACTGCCGGGATCGCCGCACAACCACTAACCTCACTCTGAGAGACGGCTTCGTGACAGTCGGGAGGACCAGTGATCCCTGAGGAGGGCCGCCCAGCTTCCTGGCTGGGTGACTACAGCGGCATCGAGGCCGACATCCGACAGATGCGGGAGTTCGCCGACCAGCTCCAGACCGAGGTCGACCGGAACTACACACCACACCTGCGCTACATCGCCGACGACATGACCGCCGCCGTGCCCAACCCGTGCGATGCGTTCATCGAGTTGGTGCACTTCCTCCAAGCACACTGGGAGACCCAGCAGGCCACCTCCGACCTGGTACACGGCCTGGCCGGCGCCACCGGCCGGCTCGCCGCCGCCGCCAACCGGATCGCCGCCGACTACCAGGGCACCGATGCCTTCGCCAACGCCCGGGTGACAGATGTCGAACGCGCGCTGCACAATCCGCAGGTCACCGCGTCCACCCTCGCCGGCCGCTCCTCGTGGACAGCCCCCGAGCCCAACAGCCCGGAAAATCCGGGCCCGGTGGTGCTGCCATGATCGAACGGGGCAGCGGCCGTACGTCCGGCCTCACCGACTGGCAGCTGATGGACGTGCTCAGCATGTGGGCCTGCCTTCAGGACCAGGAGACACAGGGGCACTGGAAGCACGTCGCCGGGTGGCGCAAGGTCTGCGACCTCGCCCAGACCCACCTGCGGCGACTCCAGCAGTACCGCAGCGGCCTCGCCGAGGCGTGGCCGCCCGCGGCGAATGCCGCCGCCAGGACGTACCTCGCCGAGTTGGACGAACTGATCAGCAAGGTGCAACACACCCACGACACAGCCGCCGCCAACCACGACGCCCTCGCCGCTGCCGCCCGCGCCATCGACAGCACCAGACCGGAACTCAAGCGGCTGTACGACGACTACGCCAGAAAGCTCGCACAGAAACGAGGGTACGAAGCGACGCTCGCCGACCCCAAGGCGGCGGCGGGCAGCCGGGTGGTGGACCCGCCGGTCACCGATGCGGACCTGGAGCAGCTCAACGCGCAGGCGCGCGGGATCATGTTCGGTCTCAGCGGCGAACTCCAACAAGCCCAAGTAATGCTCCAAAAACCCCCGCCCGTACGCCCACCTCGCGACACCGGAACTGCGGATATCTATGGTAGTTCAGGATCAATACCAATAATCCCTCCAGTTACTCCCGTTCCGATTGCATTACCGGCGACAAAAACCTCGGGAGTCAAACGGTCAAAAATCGCAAAACCGACACCCTCAGGACAAGTACCGAAAGGCGGCCCAACGCTCGGGGGCGTCGTCAACTCAGTTCTACCGGCACCCACTCAGGGGACAATCCCTGGAACGCAATTAGGGACGGTCAACCCCCAGTCAGGTCCCGGAATACCGCCAGCATTGCCAGCGTCAGGGCTGACGGAGCCCAGCAACGGGGATAGGCCCCTCCGGGGACAACGCACCCCCTTCAAAGACACCACCTCTCACCCCAGCAATCTACCGCGATCCACGCCCCCCACTGGCGTAATTGGCGGGACACACGGGATAGGAACCGGCCAGCCAATTAGTAACGGCACCCCACGACGCGTTAATCCAGTCGGCGGTGTCATCGGCGGTGGTGGCGCCGGGCTTGCCCCTACTGGAGGCGCCGGAACTAGACCTGGAGGCGGAAGGGGGGGCCAACTCGGCGGGCTGGGAGGATTCCCACCTGTCGCCGGAGGACCCAGAACGGGCGGCTTTCCCGATCCATCGACAAAGCAAGATCAAACAGACAGAAATTCGTCCCGCCGATGGGACCCCGACCATCCCTGGACGACCGATGAAGGCGTACCGCCGGTAGTTCAGCCACCTGAAGAGGAAGGGCCCATCGACCCAGGTCCAGCCATCGGATTTAGCCGGTGAATATCGGCAACTTCACCGCTTTCCTGCGCTTGCTGGCGATGACGCAAATAATCGGCTTGTTGACAGCAGCAGCACCCATGTTCATCGCATCAAAGAACCAAGAACTGATCCGGGATGACCAATGGCACCTGGCATTCTTGAAAGCCAACGAGGCGCATCGCATCAACCAGGGAAAAGGCTCACTAGTCGCTGTACTAGATACCGGCGTCGCACCCCATCCAGATCTGCGGAATAACCTGCTTGCCGGAATCGACACCATCCCCGGAGGGTCCGGGGATGGCCGCAGTGACCGCGATAGCCACGGTACCGGGATGGCAGGAATAGTCGCGGCACATGGCCAACGAAGCGACACGGGAGCACTTGGGATCGCACCAGAGGCAAAGATCCTGCCGGTCTTTAATTCTCCGCCGGAGGGGGATGGAGACCCAGACGCCCTTGCGGAAGGAATCAAGTTTGCAATCGCCCACGATGCGAATATAATTAATATTTCTAGTGTTGGCGGAAAGAGCCCCTATCTGGAGCAGATGATCACCCGCGCCCTTGCCTCAAATATTGTAGTTGTAGCCGCCGCCGGCAACTTCCCCGACGATACAAGAGTGGGCTACCCCGCCTCTGTTGGCGGAGTTGTCGCTGTAGGTGGAGTGGACAGGCAGGGGAGGCGCGCGCCTATCTCCGTGACAGGTCCCGAGATCGATGTTGTTGCTCCGGCGGTTGACATCTACAGCACCAGTATCGATGGCAAGTACCGCAAGGGCACCGGTACGTCCGATGCCACCGCCATTGTTGCCGGGGCGGCTGCGCTGGTCCGCTCCAAGTACCCCTACCTCCCCGCTGCCGAAGTCGTACACCGGCTCACGGCCACCGCTGTCGACAAGGGTCCTCCCGGCCGTGACGACGAGTACGGCTATGGCGTCATCGATCTGGTAGCCGCGCTCACCGCCGACGTCCCGCCCCTCGGCTTCGAAAGCGCGACAGCCGTCCCGCCGAGTGCCGCCGTGACGAGCGCAGCCGCGCAGCCGGCCGGTGGCGACGGCGACAGCGGTGCCACCGCGAGAGGGTGGGCCACGTTGGGGGTGATCGTGGCGGCCGGGTGCGGATTTCTGGTGTGGCGTCGACGCCGACGTGCCGACGACCCGCCACCGAGGATCAGCCGGTAGCGTCGGCCCTGTGTCGAACTCCTTGCCGCTCCGCCTCGTGCTCGCCTCGCAGAGTCCCGCCCGCCGCAAGTTGCTCCAAGCCGCCGGAATCGAACCTGATGTGCTGGTGAGCGGGGTGGACGAGTCCCAGGTGATCGCGGAACGGGCCGAGGATCTGTGCCTGGATTTGGCCCGGTTGAAAGCGCAGGCGGTGTCTGACCGGCTGCGCTCCACTCCGGACGAGCGGACGCTGGTACTGGGTTGCGACTCGGTGCTCGCGTTCGACGGTGAGATCCTGGGCAAGCCGGCGGACGCCGCCGACGCGACCCGGCGGTGGGGGCGGATGCGCGGGCGCAGCGGGGTGTTGCACACCGGGCACTGTCTGGTCGACCTGGTGCACGAGTCCCGCGCCGAGGCGGTGGCCTCGACCGTCGTGCACTTCGCCGACGTCACCGACGAGGAGATCGCGGCGTACGTCGCCACGGGTGAGCCGTTGGCGGTGGCCGGGGCGTTCACCATCGACGGGCTGGGCGGGGCGTTCCTCGCCGGGATCGAAGGTGACCCGGGAACGGTGGTCGGGTTGTCGTTGCCGCTGCTGCGTCGGCTCCTGCGCGATCTTGAGTTGAGCATCACGGACCTGTGGACCAAGGTCGCGCCGGGAGCCCAGGAAGTCGAGCATCTGGGCTAGCGTCCGGTCATGACCTCGAAGTCGTTGCCGCTGACACCGGAACTGCACGCCTACCTCGTCGCCCACGGTTCGCCGCCCGACGAGATCATCCGTGACCTGGCGAAGGAGACCCTGGCCGTACTGCCTGCGCACGCCGAGATGCAGGTGGCGCCGGAGCAGGCCGCCTTCCTCACCTTCCTGACCCGGTTGCTGGGGGCGCGGCAGGCCGTCGAGGTGGGAACGTTCACCGGCCTGTCCTCGCTGGCGATCGCCCGTGGGCTGCCCGAGGACGGCCGGCTGACCTGCTTCGACATCTCGGAGGAGTTCACCGGCATCGCCCGGTCATACTGGCAGCGCGCGGGGGTGGCCGACCGGATCGAGCTGCGCATCGGCCCGGCCGCCGAGACCCTGCGGGAGTTGCCCCACGAGCGTCACCTGGACTTCGCGTTCATCGACGCTGACAAGATCAGCTATCCGGTGTACTGGGCGGAGCTGGTGCCCCGGATGCGGCCCGGCGCGGTCATCGCGGTCGACAACACCCTGCGTGGCGGCCGGGTGCTCGCCCCGCGTGACGCTGCCGACCGGGCAGTCGCCGCCTTCAACGACGAGGTGCTGGCCGATGTCCGCGTCGACGCGGTGATGCTGCCCCTCGCCGACGGCGTCACCCTCGCCCGGGTCCACTGACCGGTCGGCGGGCGGCAGGAACAACCCGGCGTGTCCGGGGCGCGGGCCGGTTCTCCACCCGCGCACCGACGTCTACCCGCCGTGGGCGCAAGATCGACTCAGGTCGCCGAAACGGCGGTCTCCGATGCGCCGAAGCAGCGGTCTCCGATGCGTTCCGACACCACTGTTCCGGCGATCTTGAGTCGATCAAGATGATCTGAAGATCAAGCGCACCGGGCGGAGGCGGGGGCAGGCGCGGAGGTAGGCGTGCGCAGCGCCCGGCCCAGCCGTACGGTGAGCAACGCCGCCGCCGCGATGAAGCCGGGCAGCAGCAGGAAGGCCAGGTGAGGTCCGACCCCGTCGGCCACCGCGCCCAGCGCCACCGGCGCGATCCCGAAGCCCACCCCCATCGAGTACGACGCCCAGCCCGCCGCCTTGTCCGCAGCGGCGGGACCGGCGACGGCCAGGGCGATCGAGATCGCCAGCGGATAGTGCAGCGCGTTGCCCAGCCCCAGTACGACCAGCCCGGTCACCGCGAGCCAACCGACCGGGGCCAGCCAGAACACGGTGAACCCGCCCAGTGACACGGCCAGCGCGGCGAGCAGCAGCGATGCGGGCGGCCACTGGAGCGCGAACCGGCCACCGGCCAGTCGGCCGAGGAACATGCCGCACACGATCGCGGCGACGGCACCGGACGCCCCACCGGAGGACATGCCGGCATGTGAGCGGAGCACGTCTGCGGTCCACAGCGACAGACAGACCTCGATCGACCCGGTGACGGCCATCAGCACCCAGGCGATCCAGTACGCCCGAGGCAGCCGCCCGGACGCCACCGCACCCGCCACCGCGGGCCCCGGCGTCACAGGAAGCTGCGGGAGGCGTACCCGGAAGAGGCGGGCGGCGAGGGCGACCGACGCGATCAGGGCGACCTCGACGGCCAGCACCGGACGCCAGCCCAGCCCCGCCGCGACGCTGGCGCCGATCACCAGCGGGGCGAGGATGCCCATGCCGGCGCAGGCGGCGTTGGCCTCGGTGAGCGCGGCCGGCGCGGCCTCGCCGTGCCGGGCGGTGAGCACCACCGAGACGCCGCTGATCACCAGCATGCCGGCGGTGGCGATCACGACGACCGAGGCGAGGGTGGCCGGCAGCGGTCGGAGCGTGCCGAACGCGGTGACCCCGACGGCTACCCCGACCAGCCCGACCCAGCTGGCCGTGCCCCGCCCCACCCGGCGGGCGAGCGGCGCGAAGGCCGCACCGCCGAGCAGCGCGCCGACCGCGATGGCGGTGCTGTGCAGGCCGGCGACGGCGGCACTGGTGCCCTGTTCGTCGCGGAGCAGCGGTACGACCGGGCCGAACCCGTAGAGGAAGAAGCCCCACAGTCCCAGTTGGGCGTAGGTCAGCCAGGTGATGCTGTCACGGGTGAGGCGGGGCACCGGCCTTACGCTACAAGCGTGCGACCGGGGCCCCGCCCCAGGTGAGAGGTGGGTCTCGTCAGCGGACGCTGCGGGCGAACTGCCGGGCCGCCCAGAAGACCCCGGCGGCGGCGAGCACCGCGATGATGGCCAGCCCCTGCCACACCTTGTCGTTGCCGAGGTCACCGGCGAACAGCGCCCGGGTGCCGTCGACCGCCCAGGAGAACGGGTTCCACTCGGCCACGCCCTGAAGCCAACCGGGGGCGAAGGTCAGCGGCAGCAGGATGCCGGAGAGCAGCAGCACCGGCTGGGCCACCGTGTTCATCAACGGGGCGAGCGCGTCCTCGCTCTTGACCTTGAGCGCGACGCCGTACGAGACGGACGAGGTCATCAGCGCGATCAGGGCCAGCAGCAGGTACGCCAGCAGCAGGTCACCGATGAAGACCCGTAGGTCGAACAGGAGCGCCAACAGGGTGATGATGACCGCCTGCACGAGCAGCGAGACGACGTCGCGCAGGGAGCGGCCGAGCAGCAGGGCGAGCCGACTGATCGGGGTGACCCGGGACCGCTCGATGACCCCGGCGCGCAGTTCGGCGATCAGCCCGAAGCCCTGGAACAGCCCGCCGAAGATGGCGAGCAGCACCAGCAGACCGGGTACGAAGATCTTGTAGGCGGCGGCCTGGGTGGGCGCGTTCAGGGCCGGCTTGAGCAGGGGGGCGAAGAGCAGCAGGTACATCACCGGCTGGAAGACGCCGACGAAGACCCAGACCGGGTTGCGCAGCAGCAGTTGGAGTTGGCGTTGGAAGATCAGCCAGGTGTCGCGGGCGAGTTTCATGCGTGGTCTCCGGGTTCTCAGGACTCGCGCAGCGAGCGGCCGGTCTTGGTGAGGAAGACGTCGTCGAGGCTGGGTCGGTGCAGCTCGATCGAGGTCATCGCCAGCCCGGCGTGGTCGAGCCGGCGCAGGATCTGCGGGATGGCGGTGGTGCCCTCGTCGACGTAGAGGCGCAGCCCACCCTCCTCGGCGGTCTCCAGCTTGTTGAGGTACTCCGCGCCGTCGAGGAGTTGGGCGGCCTCCGGGGTGCTCGCCACGTCCAGGCCGACGAGCACCACGTCGCCGGAGATCTCCCGCTTCAGCGCGGCCGGGGTGCCCTCGGCGACCACCTCGCCGTGGTCCATGATCGCGATCCGGTCGCAGAGCGCGTCGGCCTCGTCGAGGTAGTGGGTGGTGATGAAGACGGTCATCCCCTCGGTACGCAGCCGGCGGATCTCGTCCCACATGTGCGCGCGGCTCTGCGGGTCGAGGCCGGTGGTCGGCTCGTCCAGGAAGACGATCTTCGGTTCGTGGATGATGCCGAGGGCGATCTCCACCCGCCGCCGCTGGCCCCCCGAGTAGGTCTTGCACTTGCGGTCGGCGTACTCGGTGAGCTGGAAGGCCTCCAGGGCGCGGACCGCGCGGCGGTGCGCGTCGGCCTTGCCGATGCCGTACATCCGGGCGTGCAGGACGAGTTCCTCGCGGGCGCTGCACTCGTCCCAGGTGCTGCCGCCCTGGGCGACGTAGCCGATCCGGCGACGCACCTCGGCCGGGTCCTTGCGCAGGTCGGCACCGGCGATGGTGGCCTCGCCACCGTCGGGCTCGATCAACGTGGCGAGCATCCGCAGGGTGGTGGTCTTGCCCGCGCCGTTGGGGCCGAGGAAGCCGAAGATCTCCCCGGCCGAAACCTGGAGGTTCACCCCCCGTACGGCGTCGACCGTTTTCGTCTCCCGACCCTGCCGGGAGCGGAACGACTTCCGCAGCCCCCTGGTCTCGATCATCTCTGCTCCTGGTCGTCCGGGCCGGATCGTGCCGGCCACCGTCTGCCCCCGGGACGCCATCCGGCGCGCTCCCCACCATCGGGCCGGAAGCAGGCTAACGCGATATAACTTTTTTGGTCAACGTTGATTATTTTTCTTCCTGCCCGGGTGGCGGGCCACCGTCGGTCCAGCCCGACCAACCCTCCGCCTCGGCCACCCCAGCAGGCAGGTACGACACTCCCGACTCGATGAGCTCGGCGATCCGCCCGCACCACGCCACCTCCGCCTCGGCTCGGGCCAGCCACAGCTCGAACATCCAGCTCACGTGCACCGGCTTGCTGTTGCGCACCCAGTCCGAGTCCAACGAGGCACGCATCGACTCGACCCCGGCGCGCAGCAGGTTCGCCCGGTTGCGCAGCGCCGCCGCCGCCTCCTCCCGGGGCATCGCCGGCAGGAACGAGAAGGCCGCCACGAACGGGTCGGGCACCTCGTGCAGCTGCCACCACTGCGCCCGCAACAGCGTCTCGAACTCGTCGTCCCCCTTCTGCGTCACCTCATACGTGGTGCGCGCCGGCCGGGCCCCGACCTGCTCGGTGGCGACCGCCCGCAACAGCCCCTCCTCGGCCAGCTTGCGCAGCGCGTGGTAGATCGAGCCGGGCTGCACGTTCGCCCACTTGTCGGCGCTCCAGCTCAGCAGCTCACGGCGCACGTCGTAGCCGTGCACGGGCTGCATCCACCGGACCAGCCCCAGGATCATCATCCGAGTCGCAGACACCGCACAAGCGTAATAGACAAGTTTGACTAGGCTCCGGGCCGACAGTGCGGCATCCCACACTGAGCGATCGTTAGGGGCGGTTCTGGGTGGCCGATACACTCCCGGGGCAACCACCCCCGGGAGGAGCACCAGGTGCGCAAGGTACTCATCGCCAACCGTGGCGAGATCGCCGTCCGCGTCATCCGTGCCTGCCGCGACGCCGGTCTGGGCAGCGTCGCCGTCTACGCGGACTCCGACCGGGACGCCCTGCACACCACCCTCGCCGACGAGGCGTACGCCCTGGGCGGCGAGACCGCCGCCGACAGCTACCTGCGCATCGACAAGCTGATCGACGTGGCCCGCCGGGCCGGCGCGGACGCCGTGCACCCCGGGTACGGCTTCCTCTCCGAGAACGCCGACTTCGCCCAGGCCGTCATCGACGCCCGGCTGACCTGGATCGGCCCCACCCCGCAGGCGATCCGCGACCTCGGCGACAAGGTCACCGCCCGGCACATCGCCCAGCGGGCCGGCGCACCCCTGGTCCCGGGCACCCCCGACCCGGTCGCCGACGCCGACGAGGTGATCGCCTTCGCCGTCGCGCACGGCCTGCCGGTCGCCATCAAGGCCGCCTTCGGCGGCGGCGGGCGCGGCCTCAAGGTGGCCCGCACCCTGGAGGAGATCCCGCACCTGTTCGAGTCGGCCACCCGGGAGGCGGTCGCCGCGTTCGGCCGGGGCGAGTGCTTCGTCGAGCGCTACCTGGACCAGCCCCGGCACGTCGAGGCGCAGGTCCTGGCCGACCGGCACGGCAACGTGATCGTGGTCGGCACCCGGGACTGCTCACTGCAGCGCCGGCACCAGAAGCTGGTCGAGGAGGCCCCCGCGCCGTTCCTCACCGCCGCCCAACGTACCCAGATCCACGACAGCGCCAAGGCGATCTGCCGGGAGGCCGGCTACCACGGTGCCGGCACGGTCGAGTACCTGGTGGGCGTCGACGGGACCATCTCGTTCCTGGAGGTGAACACCCGGCTCCAGGTGGAGCACCCGGTCACCGAGGAGACCGCCGGCGTCGACCTGGTCCGCGAGCAGTTCCGGATCGCCGACGGCGAGAAGCTGCGGTTCACCGAGGACCCGACCCCGCGCGGGCACGCCATCGAGTTCCGGATCAACGGCGAGGACCCGGGCCGCAACTTCCTGCCCGCCCCGGGCACCATCACCGCGCTGCGACTGCCCACCGGGCCGGGCGTACGGGTGGACACCGGTGTCTCCGCCGGTGACGTGATCGGCGGCAACTTCGACTCCCTGCTGGCCAAGGTGATCGTCACCGGCGAGACCCGCGCCGAGGCGATCGAGCGGGCCCGCCGGGTGCTCGACGAGATGGTCGTCGAGGGGATGGCCACCGCGCTGCCGTTCCACCGTCTCGTCGTGCGGGATCCGGCGTTCACCGCCGAGCCGTTCACCGTGCACACCCGGTGGATCGAGACCGAGTTCGACAACACCGTCCCGGCGTTCGCCGCCACCGCCGGCCCCGCCGATTCGGCGGCGCAGCGCGAGACCGTCGTGGTCGAGGTGGGCGGCAAGCGGCTGGAGGTGACCCTGCCCGCCGGCCTCGCCGGGGGTACGACCACCGCCGGGCCGGCCGCGCGGAAGCCGGCCCGTCGGGGCGGCGGTGTCAACGCCGGCGCGGCGGTCAGCGGCGACGCGCTCACCTCCCCCATGCAGGGCACCATCGTCAAGATCGCCGTCGCGAACGGGGACACCGTCGCCGAGGGGGACCTGGTCGTCGTCCTGGAGGCGATGAAGATGGAACAGCCCCTGCACGCCCACAAGGCCGGCACGGTGGGCGGGCTCTCCGCCGAGGTCGGGGCGGTACTCACCGCCGGCGCGGCGATCTGCACCATCGCCTGAGTACGGGTACGGCGTCCTTCCTCGTACTGAGCGGGTGGGCGGGTAGGGGTGTTTTCCGCTACCACCGGGCGCAGGAGGGTGATCGAGCGGGAATGATGGCCGGGTGAGGTTCCTTCATGGCGCGGTCCCCGCGCACGACCTGACCTACAACGACGTCTTCATGGCGCCGGCCCGATCCGAGGTGGGTTCGCGGCTCGACGTCGACCTGTCCACCGGCGACGGCACCGGCACCACCATTCCGCTGGTGGTGGCGAACATGACTGCGGTGGCCGGTCGGAGGATGGCCGAGACGGTGGCCCGCCGGGGCGCGATCGCGGTGATCCCGCAGGACATCCCGATCGAGGTGGTGGCCACCGTGGTCGACTGGGTCAAGCAGCGGCACCTGGTGCACGACACCCCGATCACCCTCGGCCCGACCGACACCGTCGGCGACGCCATCCACCTGCTGCCCAAGAAGTCACACGGCGCGGTGGTGGTGGTCGACGAGGCCGGTCGGCCGATGGGCGTGGTCACCGAGGCGGACACCCACGAGGTGGACCGGTTCGCCCAGCTCCAGCACGTGATGTCGACCGAACTGCACACCGTGCCGGCCGACGCCGACCCACGTACCGGCTTCGAGCTGCTCAACGCGGGCCGGCGTCGGCTGGCCCCGGTGGTGGACGCCGACGGTCGGCTGGTCGGGGTGCTCACCCGGCAGGGCGCACTGCGGGCCACCCTCTACAAGCCGGCGGTCGACGACCGGGGGCGGCTGCGGATCGCGGCGGCGGTGGGCATCAACGGTGACGTCACCGGCAAGGCCGAGGCGCTGCTCGCGGCGGGGGTGGACACCCTGGTGGTGGACACCGCGCACGGGCACCAGGCACGGATGGTCGCCGCGCTGCGGGCGGTCCGCAAGCTGGACCCGCCGGTGCCGGTGGCGGCCGGCAACGTGGTCACCGCCGACGGGGTACGCGACCTGGTCGAGGCGGGCGCGGACATCGTCAAGGTCGGGGTCGGGCCGGGCGCGATGTGTACCACCCGGATGATGACCGGGGTCGGCCGACCCCAGTTCTCGGCGGTGCTGGACTGCGCCGCGGCGGCTCGCGCCCTGGGCCGGCACGTCTGGGCTGACGGCGGTGTCCGACACCCCCGGGACGTGGCGCTGGCGCTGGCGGCCGGGGCCTCCAACGTGATGGTGGGCTCCTGGTTCGCCGGTACCTACGAGTCCCCGGGTGACCTCTTCACCGAGCCGGACGGCCGACGCTACAAGGAGAGCTTCGGGATGGCCTCGTCCCGGGCAGTCAGTGCGCGGACCGCCGAGGACAGCGCCTTCGACCGGGCCCGGAAGGCGATCTTCGAGGAGGGCATCTCCACCGCGCGGATGTACCTGGACCCGGCCCGACCCGGTGTGGAGGACCTGATCGACGAGATCATCTCCGGGGTACGCAGCGCCTGCACCTACGCCGGCGCCCGCAGCCTGGACGAGTTCCACGAGCGCGCCCTGATCGGCCTCCAGAGCACCGCCGGCTACACCGAAGGCATGCCCCTCCCCACCAGCTGGTAACCCCCTCCCCCGCCCACCCCCACCAAACGCGATGGCTCAGCCCCCTGCCGCGTCGTTCGGGTTAGGTGATCAAGAGGTTTGCGTCATCAGCGTCGGGCGGGATGACGCAAACCTCTTGATCAACGGGAGAGTGCTGGGGGGTGGGGGTGGGGTCAGGGGGTGGGGGGAGGAGGTGGCGGATCACGGTGCGGGCGGCGGTTCGGGGGTCCGCTTCGATGTCGGGGGGCAGGGCGCCGGAGAGCCAGAGCGTGGCGAAGCCGTGCACGATCGACCAGGCGGCCAGCGCATCCGTCCGCAGGTCACCCGGGCCGGGCCGGTCCGCCGGGAGGGCCGCCACGCCGGTGTGCAGCGCCGCGCCCGCCCGCTCCCGGGCCGCCCGCACCTGCGGGGCGTCGGCCCGGTAGAGGTCGGGTCGGAACATCACCTCGAAGTGCGCCCGGTGGCGTACGGCGAAGTCCACGTACGCCACCCCCACGTCGAGCAGGTCGTCACCGGCCGCGTCCAGCGTGGCGGTCAGCAGGTCGAACCCCTCGACGGCGAGCGCGGTCAGCAGGCCGGCCTTGTCGCCGAAGTGATGGGTCGGGGCGGCGTGTGAGACGCCCGCGCGGCGGGCGAGGTCACGCAGGCTGAACGCCGCCGGACCGGACTCCTCGATCGCCGTCACCGCCGCCTGGAGCAGGGCGCGGGGCAGGTCACCGTGGTGGTATGCGCGTGTGACGGTCACGACGTCAGCATAACTTTGCATTGACAAGACCGCCATCGGCGACGCAATCTTGTCAGCATAAAGATTTGCCACCGAGGAGGTCCCCATGATTCCGTTGATCGCCCTGATCGCCGGGGCCACCGTCGCGCGTCTGGTCGGGTTGGCCGGTGTGGACGCGCTGGACGGCTGGCATCCCGCGCTCCGCGTCGGGCTGGCACTGCTGTTCACGCTGACCGGGTTCGCCCACTTCACCTCACCCCGCCGGGAGGGCCTGATCGCCATGGTCCCGCCACGGCTGCCGCACCCCGGCATGCTGGTCACCGCCACCGGGGTGCTGGAGCTGGCCGGCGCGGTGGGGCTGCTGATCCCGGCCACCGCCCGACCGGTCGCCGCCGGCCTGGCGCTACTGATGGTGGCGATGTTCCCGGCGAACGTCTCGGCGGCCCGGCGCGGCCTGACCCTGGCCGGCCGACCGGTCACCCCGCTCGGCCCGCGTACGGTGCTCCAGATCGTGTTCGTCGGAGCGGCCCTGACCATTTCGTTTGGCACCTGACCGTTTGGGGGCTAACATACGCACCGTGCCCATGGAACCACTGGTCGTCTTTCCCGACGCGCTCCGCGGCGCGCCGCTCGGGCGGCTACTGTCGGTCGCCGGCCACCTCGTCGACCAGCACTGGGGCCGCTATCTCGCCGAACACCACGGCCTGACCCCGGCCGGGATGCGGGTGCTGTTCACCCTGACCCACCTCGACGACGCCACCCACCGGGACGTCGCCGACCGCTGCTTCGTCCGGCCCGCCACCCTCACCGGGATCGTCGACACCCTCGAACGGGACGGCTTCGTCGAACGCCGCCGCGACGACGCCGACCGGCGCACCGTACGCCTCGCCCTGACCGACAAGGGACGCGAGCACACCCGGGCCCTGTTCGACCGGATCCACACCGACACCCCGCTCACCTCCGTCGACGCCGACCCGGCGAACCGCGCGGTGATCCGGGACTTCCTGATCGAAGTCATCACGACCATGTCCGACGGGGAGGACAACAGGTTGAGCACACAACACCAGAAATCGACCGACCACCCGAGGCCCGGGAGCCGTCCGTGCTGATCAGCCTGCTGCGCCGCTACCTGCGCCCCTACCACCGGCCACTGGCCCTGGTGGTGCTGCTCCAGTTCGTCGGCACGATGGCCTCGCTCTACCTGCCGAGCCTCAACGCCGACATCATCGACCAGGGCGTGGCCCGCGGCGACACCGACTACATCATCCGTACCGGCGGCTGGATGCTGCTGGTCAGCCTGGTGCAGATCGCCTGCTCGGTGGCCGCCGTCTACTTCGGCGCCCGCACCGCGATGGCCTTCGGCCGGGACCTCCGCTCGGCGATCTTCGGGCAGGTCAACCGCTTCTCCGCCCGCGAGGTCGCCCACTTCGGCGCACCCTCGTTGATCACCCGCAACACCAACGACGTGCAACAGGTGCAGATGCTCGTCCTGACGAGCTGCACCATGCTGGTCGCGGCGCCGATCATGAGCGTCGGCGGGGTGGTGATGGCACTGCGGGAGGACCTCGGCCTGTCCTGGCTGATGCTGGTCAGCGTGCCGGTGCTCGCCGTCGCGCTCGGGCTGGTCATCCGCCGGATGGTGCCCGGCTTCCGGCTCATGCAGACCCGGATCGACACCGTCAACCGGGTGCTCCGCGAACAGATCACCGGCATCCGGGTGGTCCGGGCGTTCGTCCGGGAACCGTACGAGACGCAGCGGTTCGGGGTGGCCAACGCCGACCTCACCGCCACCGCCCTGCGGGTCGGCCGGCTGATGGCGCTGATCTTCCCGCTGGTGATGCTGGTGCTCAACGTCTCCAGCGTCGCCGTGCTCTGGTTCGGCGCCCAGCGGATCGACGCCGGGCAGATCCAGATCGGCGCGCTGACCGCCTTCCTGGCGTACCTGATGCAGATCCTGATGGCCGTCATGATGGCCACCTTCATGCTGATGCTGGTGCCCCGCGCGGCGGTCTGCGCCGAACGCGTCACCGAGGTGCTGGACACCGAGTCCTCGGTGGTCCCGTCGGCCACGCCGGTGACCCACGTCGACGGGCACGGCGAGCTGGAACTACGTGGCGTCTCCTTCCAGTACCCGGGGGCCAGCGCACCGGTGCTGCACGACATCTCGTTCCGGGCCGCACCCGGCCGCACCACCGCCGTGATCGGGTCCACCGGCGCCGGCAAGACGACCCTGCTGACCCTGATCCCCCGCCTGGTCGACGCGACCGCGGGCGCGGTGCTGGTCGACGGGGTCGACGTCCGGGAGCTGGCCCCGGAGGAGTTGTGGCGACGGATCGGCCTGGTGCCGCAGAAGCCGTACCTGTTCACCGGCACGGTGGCGAGCAACCTGCGGTACGGCAACCCGGACGCCACCGACGACGAGCTGTGGACGGCGTTGGAGATCGCCCAGGCCCGCGACTTCGTGGTCCAGATGTCCGGCGGCCTGGACGCCCCGATCACGCAGGGCGGGACGAACGTCTCCGGCGGGCAGCGGCAGCGCCTGGCCATCGCGCGGGCGCTGGTCCGCAAGCCGGAGATCTACCTGTTCGACGACTCGTTCTCGGCACTCGACCTGGGCACCGACGCCCGGTTGCGGGCCGCGCTGCGCCCGGTCACCGCCGACGCCGCAGTGGTGATCGTGGCCCAACGGGTCTCCACGATCATCGACGCCGACCAGATCATCGTGTTGGAGGACGGGGGCGTGGTCGGGATGGGCCGACACGACGAACTACTCGACGACTGTCCGACGTACGCCGAGATCGTGGCGTCCCAGCAGACGGCGGGGGTGCCGGCATGACCGCCGTACCCGAGCAGAAGAAGGCCCCGGAGGCGACCACGCCGGAGCGGCTGCCCGCGGCCGGGCGGCGCAGTGGTGGGCCGCCGTGGATGAACGCCGCCATGCCGGCGGAGAAGTCGATGAACTTCGGGCCGTCGGCCCGCCGGCTGCTCGGCCGGCTGCGACCGCACCGGGCGCCGCTGACCGGCATCATCGCCCTGGCGCTGACGAGCGTGGGGGCCACCGTGGTCGGCCCGAAGATCCTCGGCCACGCCACCGACATCATCTTCGCCGGGGTGATCGGCCGGCAGCTTCCGCCCGGCACCACCGTCGACCAGGCGGTGGCCGGGATGCGGGCCGCCGGCAACGACAACTTCGCCGACATGTTGGCCCGGATGGACGTGGTGCCCGGCGTCGGCATCGACTTCGACGCCCTGAGCCGGGCGCTGCTGTTCGCGCTCGGCCTGTACGTGGCCGCCAGCCTGCTCATGTGGTGGCAGGGCTGGCTGCTCAACGGGGTGGTGCAGGCCACCGTGTTGCGGCTGCGCGCCGAGGTGGAGGAGAAGCTCAACCGGCTGCCGCTGCCCTACTTCGACCGGCAGCCCCGGGGTGAGCTGCTCAGCCGGGTCACCAACGACATCGACAACATCTCGCAGACCCTTCAGCAGACGCTGAGCCAGCTGCTCACCTCGCTGCTGACCGTGGTCGGCGTGCTGGCCATGATGTTCTGGATCTCGCCGCTGCTGGCGCTGGTCGCGCTGGTCGCGGTGCCGATGTCGGTGATCGTGACCCAGCAGATCGCCAAGCGGTCGCAGCAGAAGTTCATCGCCCAGTGGGCGCACACCGGCGAGCTGAACGGCCAGATCGAGGAGGCGTTCACCGGCCACGAACTGGTCAAGGTCTTCGGCCGCCAGCCGGAGGTGGAGGCCAGCTTCCACGCCAAGAACGAGGAGCTGTTCCGGGCCAGCTTCGGCGCGCAGTTCATCTCCGGGATCATCATGCCGGCGATGATGTTCGTCGGGAACCTCAGCTACGTGGCGATCGCCGTGGTCGGTGGGCTGCGGGTGGCCTCCGGGTCGATGAGCCTCGGTGACGTGCAGGCGTTCATCCAGTACTCGCGGCAGTTCACCCAGCCGCTCACCCAGGTCGCCTCGATGGCGAACCTGCTCCAGTCCGGGGTGGCCTCGGCCGAACGGGTCTTCGCCGTGCTCGACGCCGACGAGCAGAGCCCCGACCCGGCCACGCCGGCCCGGGTCGTCGAACCGCACGGCCGGGTCGAGTTCGAGAACATCTCCTTCCGGTACGACCCGGACAAGCCGCTGATCGACGACCTGTCGCTGGTCGCCGAGCCCGGTCACACCGTGGCCATCGTCGGCCCGACCGGCGCCGGGAAGACCACCCTGGTCAACCTGGTGATGCGCTTCTACGAGCTGGACGCCGGGCGGATCACCCTGGACGGGGTGGACATCACCACCATGCGCCGCGACGACCTGCGCGGCCGGATCGGCATGGTGCTCCAGGACACCTGGCTCTTCGGCGGCACCATCCGGGACAACATCGCCTACGGTCGCCCGGACGCCACCGAGGAGGAGATCCTGGCCGCCACCCGGGCCACCTTCGTGGACCGGTTCGTCCGCAGCCTCCCCGACGGGTACGACACCGTCATCGACGAGGAGGGCAGCAACGTCAGCGCCGGCGAGAAGCAGCTCATCACCATCGCGCGGGCGTTCCTGGCGGAGCCGTCGCTGCTGATCCTGGACGAGGCGACCAGCTCGGTGGACACCCGTACCGAGGTGCTGCTGCAACGGGCGATGGCAGCGCTGCGTTCCGACCGGACGAGTTTCGTCATCGCGCACCGGCTCTCCACCATCCGCGACGCCCACCTGATCCTGATGATGGAGAACGGCCGGATCGTCGAGCAGGGCACCCACCAGCAACTGCTCGCCGCCCGGGGGGCGTACCACCGGCTGTACCAGGCGCAGTTCGCCGCGGCGGTGGTCGACGACGAGGCCGCGCCGGCACCGGTCGGGGGCTGAGCGTCGCACCGGGGGCCGGGGGCATCGTGCCCTGGCCCCCGGTGCGAGCCGTCAGCCGGCCGGGAGCAGCTCCGCCGAGCGGGCCGCGACCACCGCGCCGATCAGCCGCACCGCGTCCGCCACCGGCATCGGGTCGAGGCTGCGGCCGTCGCGCAGCCGCAGGGCCACCGCGTCGTCGGCCGCCTCCCGGGCCCCGACCACCCCGACGTACGGCACTCGGCGGCGGGCCGCGTCCCGCACCCGGGCACCCAGCGAGCCGGCGGAGTCCACCTCGACCCGTAGCCCGGCGTCGACCGCCCGCCGGGCCACCCGGGCCACCGCGTCGGCCTGCCCGGCGTCGACCGGCAGGAGCAGCAACTGGACCGGGGCGTACCAGGGCGGGAAGGCCCCCTGGTGCACCTCGATCAGGTAGGCGAAGAGCCGTTCCATGCTCCCCACCAGGCTGCGGTGCACCAGCACCGGCCGCCGCCGGGCACCGTCGGAGTCGGTGTACGACAGGTCGAACTTCTCCGGTTTGTCGAAGTCGAGCTGCACGGTGGAGATGGTCGACTCCCGGCCGGCCGCGTCGGTGATCTGGATGTCGATCTTCGGACCGTAGAAGGCCGCCTCGCCGGGGGCCTCCGCGTGGTCCACCCCGTCCAGGGCGGCGCGGAGCAGGTCCTCGGCGCGCGCCCAGGAGGCGTCGTTCCCGACGTACCTCGCGCCCGGCCCGCGCAGCGACAGCCGGAACCCGGCCGGGCGGACGCCGAGCGCGGCGTGCGCCTCGCGGATCAGCCGCAGGATCTCCCGGACCTCGTCGCCAACCTGGTCCAGGTTGCAGAAGTTGTGCGCGTCGTTGAGCGAGATGGCCCGCACCCGGGACAGCCCGCCGAGCACCCCGGAACGCTCCGCCCGGTACATCCCGCCCAGCTCGCCGACCCGCAGCGGCAGCTCCCGGTAGGAGCGGCCCCGGGCCCGGTAGACCAGGGCGTGGTGCGGGCAGAGCGCCGGCCGGAGCACGAACTCGTCGTCGGCGCTCAGCCGCATCGGCGGGAACATGTCGTCGGCGAAGTGGCCGAGATGTCCGGACAGCGCGAACAGCTCCCGCCGGCCCAGCGGTGGGGAGTACACGTGCTGGTAGCCGGCCCGGCGTTCCAGCTCACGGACGTACTCCTCGACGGCGTGCCGGGCCGCCGCGCCGGCCGGCAGCCAGATCGGCAGCCCGGCCCCCGCCAGCGGGTCGGAGACGAACAGGTCCAGCTCCCGGCCGAGCCTGCGGTGATCGATCATGTCGCGCTCCTTGATCGGGTACGACCCGGAGACGACCCGACCCGACACGCCGCGAGGCCCCGGGCGGATCGCCCGGGGCCTCGTCGACGGAAGACGTCAGTGCGGCACGCCGGGATCTCCCGGCGTCGTGGTCACCACCGCGCTGCGCATACCGCCACGGTACGACCGCAGCGCCGCGCGGGGCGACCGCTTTTCCCGCCGGCGGCGGACCGGGGGCGCGCGGCGCGCCGTCGAGGTGGGCGGGGGCGCTTTCCCGACCCGCGTCTCTCCGCCCCGCGCTCCTCGGCCGGCGGCGGACCGGTCAGCGCTTCTCGCAGGCGACCTTGTCCTTGTCCCGATCCAGGTGGGTGTTCTTCGCGTAGACCGCGTCGGACACGGTGAAGTTCGTGACCGGCTTGGTGCTACCCCGGACCTTGTCCTTCGCGCCCTTCTTGCCGACCCCGTGCTTGTACTTCTTGTTGAGGGCGGTGCAGTTCTTGTACCTCGTCGCCCCCGCCTCGGCCGGGCCGGTCTCGACGACGAGGGTGCTGCCGAGCGCCAGGGTCACGGCGAGCGCGCCCCGCACCAGCGTGGAAACCATCTACGAGCCTCCGCAAGGAAATGTCGGTTGAGCCCGGGACGCTATCCGAGCGGCGCCGACGAGCGGGGCATGGTGTCTTCGGACCGACAGCCGATCTGTCCGAACGGTGACCGCCCGTCGGCCGGTATCGGCGCGACCGCCCCCGACGGGCGGCGACGCGTCGTACGACCCGCCCCACCGACCGCCGGGAAGGGGGAAACCCCCCGGCTCCGGCCGCCTCGCCCCGTGCATCGCTAGGATGTCGCCGACGGCGACCAGCCCGCCCGGCCCCGATCCTGGGTCATGTCCACGACGGTGGGCAGGAGCACGTTGACCCGGTCGCCGACCGCACGGCGGCGTTAATGGTCGGGCGTGGACCGGTGACGGCGATACGGTGGGATCAGCTCCCATCGCCAGAATCGACGGTCGACATGATCAACAGGTATCAACCGGGACCGCCCGGGGCCGTGGCCCCGGATGGGATTCGGTGACGTCCGGTGCGGCGCTCCGGCCATGAGCGCAGTCCCTCGGTGCCGCCGGGGCAGGATGTGGGCGGGTCGCCGGCACGGGACCTGCCGGCGACCCGCGGCGGCCCGCTCGTCAGGAACGGGGGACCCGACGGATGTGGGGCCGCGCGTACTCAACGGTACGCCGACGGTCCCCGATTCGCCGACCCGCTCCGGCCCACCGGCGGTGGGCGGCAGGCGGCGTGCGGCAGACGGCAGGCCGCCCCCGATACGCGGTACCGACGGCGCGCGGGGCGAGGTCCCGCCGTCGTCCCCGCAGGCCCCGGTGGTGTCCGTGGTCACCACCGGCCGGTCCGGTCGCCGGTGACCACGCAGCAGCCGGGAGGCTTGGTACCTGGAATCGGCCCTGACCGGCGAGGTGGCAGTCGTGCCCGAGCTTCTCACTGAGATCGCATCGCCCATGTGGGCCTACCTGCTGCTGATGGGCCTGCTCGTCGTGGACGCCTTCGTGCCGGTCATCCCCACCCAGGCCATCATGATCACCGGGGGCGCGCTCACCGTGGTCGGCGGGCTGAGCCTGCCGCTGACCATCGGCGTCGGGGCACTCGGTGTCTTCGCCGGTGACCTGGCCTGCTACCTGCTCGGCCGCAGCGCCCCGGACCGGCGGCAGGCCCGGCACGCGGAGCCCGGCCGGGCCCGCCGGGTGGCCGGCCGGGTCACCCGGGGGTTGCGCCGTCCCGGGCCGCTGGCCATCCTGCTCTGCCGGTTCGTGCCCGGCGGCCGGATGGCGGCCTGCTTCTCCGCCGGCCGCAGCCGCTACCCCTACCGGCTGTTCCTCTGCTACGAGGCGACGGCGGCCGTCGGTTGGGCCAGCTACGGTGCCCTGGTCGGCCACCTCGGCGGCACCGCGCTCACCGGGTCGGCCTGGCGGCTGGGGATCATCGCGGCAGCGGCGGCGGTCGGGTTCGCGGCGGCCGGCTGGACGATGACCCTACTCAGCGCCCGCACCGCGGACAAGGAGACCGCTGCCGAGCTGAGCGCGTCCACACCTCCACCCGCATAAGGACGCCCGTTGGTGGACCGGCTCAAGGGCAGTTCGTTCCACCACATGAAAGAGCTACGGCCGGGCTCAAGTGGCACCACGGAGATTAGGCTGATTTTCGCCTTCGATCCGCTACGCGAGGCGGTCTTCCTGGTCGCCGGGGACAAGTCGGGACAGTGGCAGAGTTGGTACCAGAGGGCCGTGCCGCTCGCCAACGCAAGGTTCGGGGAGCATCTGATCGCACTGAAGGAAGCGGAACGATGACCAGCGGATCCGGTTGGAATGAGGTCAGGGCCAAGGCCCGCGAGATCGACCCCTGCTGGGACGACCCCGAGCGGGTCGCCCGCCGTGGCCGGTTCCGCGAAAAGATGCTCGCCTCCGTCAGTGGCGCGCAACTGGCCGAGATCCGTCGACAGCTCGACATGACCCAGCAGCAACTCGCCGAGGCAGCTGGTCTGTCTCAAGCCAGGATCAGTCAGATCGAGAACGGCGAACACACCAGCCTGGAAACCCTGCGCGCGTACGTCACCGGGCTCGGTGGCCATCTGGACGTGGTCGCCCGGATCGGGAACATCCACCTCAACGTGGCCTGAGACCTGGCCCCGGTTGGCCGGCACCGCACGTCAGCTCCCGCTCCGGCGGACGGCCCGGTCGGGCGTCGGTCAGATCCTCGACCCACGCCCGCCGGGAACATCGGGTCATTCGAGTTCGTGGAGCATGAGCTGGCGGGCCGCCTCGGTGATCGAACCGGACAGGCTCGGATAGATGGTGATGGTCTGGGCCAGCTCGTTGACGGTGAGGTTGTTCTCCACCGCCATGGTGATCGGCAGGATCAGCTCGCTGGCCTTGGGGGCCACCACCACCCCACCGATCACCTGGCCGCTGGCCGGGCGGCAGAACAGCTTGACGAAGCCGTCCGCCAGGTCGTCCATCTTCGCCCGCGCGTTGCCGGTCAGCGGCAGCATCACCTGCCGGGCCAGGGTCCGGCCGGCGTCCGCCTCGTCCTGGGAGACGCCGACGGTGGCCAGCTCCGGGTCGGTGAAGACGTTCGCCGCGACGGTCCGCAGCCGCAGCGGCCGGACCGCCTCGCCGAGGGCGTGCCACATCGCGATCCGGCCCTGCATCGCGGCGACGCTGGCCAGCGGCAGGACACCGGTGCAGTCGCCGGCCGCGTAGATGCCGGGGACGTTGGTACGCGACACCCGGTCGACCGTGACGTAGCCGCCCTTGGCCAGCTCGACGCCGTACTCGGCCAGGCCCAGGCCGGCGGTGTTCGGGATCGAGCCGACCGCGATCAGGGCGTGCGAACCGGACACCACCCGCCCGTCGGAGAGGACCACCTCCACGCCGTCGTCGGTCCGCCGGACCGCGTCCGCCCGGGAGTTGTTGAGGATGCTCATGCCCCGGCTGCGGAAGACCTGCTCGATGGCCATCGCCGCGTCGGCGTCCTCGTGCGGCATCACCCGGTCCCGGCTGGAGACCAGGGTCACCTCGACGCCCATCGCCAGGTAGGCGCTGGCGAACTCGGCCCCGGTGACGCCGGAACCCACCACGATCAGGTGCGCGGGCAGCTCGGGCAGGTCGTACACCTGCCGCCAGGTGAGGATGCGCTCGCCGTCGGGCAGCGCGGTGGGCAGCTGACGCGGGGTGGCGCCGGTGGCGACCAGCACGGTGTCGGCGGCGATCGAGTACTCCTCGCCACCGTCGGCCGGGGTGACGACGACCCGGTGGGTGTGACCGAGCGTGTCCTCGCCGAGCCGGGCGGTGCCCGCGACGAAGGTCACGCCGGCCTTGACCAACTTGGTGTGGATGTCGGCGGACTGGGCCAGGGCGAGCCGCTTCACCCGCTCGTGCACGGCGCGGGCGTCGACGGTGACCGCTTCCAGGCCGTCGGAGTGGATCCCGAACTCCTCGGTGTCCCGGTAGCCGGTGACCACCTCCGAGCTGGCGATGAAGGTCTTCGACGGGACGCAGTCGGAGAGCACGCAGGCACCCCCGGCGCCCTCGGCCTCCACCACGGTGACGTCGGCGTCCAGCTGGGCGGCGACCAGGGCCGCCTCGTAGCCGGCCGGCCCCCCGCCGATGATCACGATGTGGCTCACAGCCCTCGCCCTCCGTCAGTGCTCACAGTGACTTTCTTCTCCCCGAACCGTCCGACACGCACCGTCGTATTCTCCCCCACCCGTCCGCCGGGCTATCGTCATCGCCGTGCGTCACTACGCGGCCTACGGCTCAAACCTGGACCCCGCCCGGATGCGCGCCTACTGTCCGCATTCGCCGATGGTGGGCGTCGGCTGGCTGGAGGGGTGGCGGCTGACCTTCGCCGGCGAGGAGGTGATCGGCTGGGAGGGCTCCGTCAGCACCGTCGTCGAATCCCCGGGTGACCGGGTCTTCGTGGCGCTGTACGACATCCACCCGTACGACGCCGCCCAGCTCGACGAGATCGAGGGCGTCACCGCCGGCACGTACCGCAAGCTCACCGTGCGGGTCTCGACGCTGGACGGGGACGTGACCGCCTGGGTGTACGTCTTCGACGGCTACGAGGGCGGCCTGCCGACCGCCTGGTACGTGTCGGAGATCGCGAACGCCGCCGAGAAGGCGGGCGCACCCGACGACTACGTCTCCGAGCTGCGGTCCCGCCCCACCGGCACCGCCTCGGCGTAACGCGTATCGCACCCGTCCAGTGTGCAACCGGGGCGGGTGTGGCCCGACAGCGGCCCCGTCGGGCGTCGCGCGTCACACACCGGCGGCCGGCACGCTCCGCTCGTACAGGTCGGTCCAGCGCGCCTCGCGCAGCCCCACCGACCGGTAGAGGGTGACCGGGGTGGTCGGGTTGGCCAGGTCGACGCCGAGCCCGGCGTGGCCCCGCCCCTTGGCCGCGTAGACCGCGAAGGCCCGCCGCAGCAGCGCGGCCCCCACCCCGCGCCGCCGGTACGCGGGCAGCACCGACAGCGTGCGTACCCAGCCCATGTCCTGATCCACCGCCTGGTCGGACGAGTTCAGCGCGCCGGCCGGTTCGCCGTCGGCCTCGGCGAGGAACCACTCGTCCCAGACCCGGCCCGCGTCGGACAGCCGGTCCCGCCAGGCGTCGAAGCCGACCGGCTCGTAGTCTGCGGTGTCCCGGAAGGCGGTGTCGTAGATCCGGTGGAACAGCCGCAGGTCGGCGTCGTCCCCGGCGCGCAGCGCACGGACGGTCACCCCGGGCGGGGGCGGCGGCTCGGCCGGCAGCTCGGCCAGCGGGCGGCTCATCCGCAGGTACCGCTTGGCCCGGGTGAAACCGGCGCTCGTCAGCTCGCCCGCCCAGCGGGTCTCCGGGGCGCAGACGGCGGCGCGGGCGGTCAGCGCGGGCAGCCCGCGTTCCACGGCCCGTACGTCGTCGGCGTCGAAGTCGGGATGGCCGATGGCGAACGTGTCGGCGGCGTGCACCACGGCGAGCAGCGCGGGGACGTCGTCCAGGGTGGGGCGGCGGGCGGTCCAGCCGGCGGGGAGCATCACGTGGCAGATCCTGACAGCCCGGCCATGTCGTACGCCGCCGATATTCCGGGCCCACCGGCCTACCCGGCGGCCGTGGTCCGCAGTCGCGCCCGGACGTCGGTGAGCAGCTCGATCAGCTCCCGGCCCTCCGCCGGTCGGAGCGCCCGGAAGCCGGCCGAGGTCAACCGGTCGGTCACCGCCTCGGCCCACAGCCGACGCCGGACCAGCGGCCCGACCGGCGGGTACGGCGGAGACCAGCCGCACGCCGCCGCCCCGGCCTCGCCCTCCGGCCCGGCCAGCACCGCTTCCAGCGGTGTCATCCCGGCGGCCCGCACGGCCAACAGGTACGCCCCGGTGAAGTGCTCCCGGAGCAGCAGCAGCGCCACGGCGGCGCGGGCGCCGTCGGCGTGCTCGGGCCGAGGCATGGCCCGCCAGGCGGCGAAGAGCGGCATGCCGGTCGCGTCGGCCGCGGCCACCACCCGTTCCAACAGGGCGGTCAACCGGGGCGTGCCGGGCAGGTCGTCCAGGTGCTCGGCACCCCACCGGCGGCACTCGGCCAGGTTGGCGGTGGCCACCTCCAACGGCGGGACCACCCGGACGGCGGCCTCCCAGCCGTCGGCGACGGCCTCGGGGGCGAGAAAGCCGAGCGCCGCCGCGACCGTCTCGGCGCGGACGTCGCCCAACGCGCCGGCCCGCCCGGTGACATAGAACGCCCAGCCGGGAATGCCCAGCGTCCTGGCCCGTCCCAGGGTTTCCGGGCAGCGGCTGAACAGCTCCCCCAGCTCCAGCACGGCGGGTTTGCTGCCGGCGGCGACCTGTTCCGGCGTCATCCCGACCGCCCGTTGCACGCATTCATCGTGCTCAGTCTGCCTCCCCGTCGCCAGTCGTGGCATCCGCCTCCTCGGCGTCCACCGCCTCGACCGCGCCCTCGACCTCCCCGGTGCGGCGGCGGGCGGCGGTGAGGGTCCGCTCGGCTGCCCGGCGGGCGAGTTTGGCCCGGCCCAGCTCCTGCTCGGCGACGGCCCGGCGACGCTCCAGTTCGGCCAGTTCGACCTCGATCCGGTCGAGGGCGTCGAGGCCGGTCCGCTCGGCGGTGGACGCGCCGTCCAGCTCCCGTTCCGCCTGCCGCTGGGCGGCCCGCGCCGCCGCCAGCTCCCGCTCCAGGGCACGGCGGCGGGTGGCCCGTTCGGCCTGGGCGGCCCGCGCCGCCACCCGCTCGTCGCGGGCCCGCCGCGCACCGCCCCGGTCGACCTCCCGCTCGGGTACGCGGGCAGCCTCCACCCCGCGGCCCGTGCCCGCCTCCGCCCCGCCGCTGGTGACCAGCCGCAACTGCGGGCGGGGCACCTCACCGAACCCGGAGTGGTGCACCGCCTTCAGCAGTCGCCCGGTCCGGACCTGCGCGGCCACCTCGGTGTCGGCGAGCGCCGCGTGCAGGGTGGCCTCGACCTCGGCCAGCGGCAGCCGGGCGGCGGGCGGCGCCCCGGGAAGGTCGGCGGCGATCCGGCGTACCTCGGTGACCAGCGCGGCGACCACCGCCCGCCGCTGGGCGGACAGCTCCCGCAGCCGGGCCCCCATGAGGTCACGCTGGGCGGTGCGCAGCGCCTCGGCGAGCGGGCCGAGCTCGGCGACCAGCTCGGGACGGTCCAAGGCGAGCAGGTTCACCAGCCAGGCCGCCACGGTGGGCCGCTTCCACCGGGCGACCCGTCGGGCGGTGGCGGCGTCCCCGGCCCGACGGGCCTCGGCGACGACGGCGTCCCGGGCGGCGACGAACCGGTCGGGCGGGGTGCGGTAGAGCTGCCGGGCCAGCTCGGACTCGTCGGCGGCCACGGCTCAGGCGTCGATCCGGCTGCCCGGCTCCAGCCGCTGGTAGTCGGTGCGGGACAGCGCCGTGTACTGCCGGTCGAGCACGCCGTACCCGTTGGCGTTGAGCAGCGCGTCGTGCAGGGCGTACGCCCGGCGGGGGGCGACCGCCCGGATGAAGTCCACCACTTCGGAGAACTTCGACCAGGGGGCGTGTATCGGGGCGAAGAGCGTCTCCACCTCGACGTCCTCGGGGACGAACAGCGCGTCGCCGGGGTGGTAGACCGTCCCGTCGAGCAGGTAGCCGACGTTCTCCACCACCGGGATGTCGGGGTGGATGACGGCGTGCCGACCGCCGACGGCGCGTACCGGGATGCCGGCGGCGGTGAACGTGTCACCCGGGGCGACCGGGGTCAGCGCCTGCGCCGCGTCACCGAGCACTGCGGTGAGCGCGGCGGGTCCGTACACCGGGATCGGTTCCCGGTCCAGCCGGCGGGTGAGCGCGGGCACGTCGAGGTGGTCGGGGTGTTCGTGGGTGACCAGCACCGCGTCCGCCCCGTCCAGGGCCGCCGGCTCGCTGAACACGCCCGGGTCGACGACCAGCACCGCCCCGTCGCGTTCGATCCGGAGACAGGAGTGCGAGTACTTGGTGAGCCGCATCGTGACTCCTCGAATATCGAATCGTGATGTCCTCAGCGCAGTCTGCCGGAACCGGGGCGGCAGTGCGCCGCGTCTGAGCTATCGCCCCGCGACCGGGGCGGTGACGGAGGGGGACGGGGATGACACTGAGGACAGCAGGCGGCAGGGCGCGGGCCCTGACCGCGATCGGGTTGGCGGCGCTGTTGCTCGCCGGCTGCGGGGCGGCGGACCGCTCCAGCGACTCGTCCGACTCCCGGGCGGCAGCCCCGGCCGAGAAGGCGCCGGCGGGTGGGGCGTCGGGCGGCGCGGCGCCGGACCGAGAGGCGGCACCGGGACAGGCCGGTGCGGGCGCCCCGGACCTGCGGGTCGACCAGCGGGCGATCATCTACACCGGAACGATGCGGGTGCAGGTGGACGACGTGGAGGGTGCGGCCCGTCGGGCGGTGGACGCGGTCACTGCCGCCGGTGGGTTCGTCGGCGGGGACCAGCGACGCAGCGTCGACGCGTCCGCCCAGGCCCAACTGGAACTGCGGGTGCC
This sequence comes from Micromonospora sp. NPDC051925, assembly GCF_044548625.1. Taxonomy (NCBI): domain Bacteria; kingdom Bacillati; phylum Actinomycetota; class Actinomycetes; order Micromonosporales; family Micromonosporaceae; genus Micromonospora; species Micromonospora sp. NPDC051925. The sequence continues at coordinate 141,877 of NZ_JBIUCH010000012.1, forward strand.
GGCGGCGAAGTTCACGTCGCTCGTCGAGGAGCTGGCCACCTACGGACGGCAGCAGCGCCGCGAGATCCGTACCCAGGACGTCACCGAGGAGACCGTCGACCTGGACGCCCGGATCACCACCCAGCGGGCCCGGGTGGAGAGCGCCCGCAAGCTGCTGGCCCGCGCCAGCTCGGTGTCCGAGCTGGTCACGCTGGAGAGCGAGGTGGCCCGCCGGGAGGCGGACCTGGCCTCGCTGGAGGCGAAGAAGCGCCGGCTGGCCGACCTGACCGCGCTCTCCACGATCACGGTGACCTTCGTCGGCCGGGACGCCTCGACGGCCGACGACGAGGAGGAGGACCGGACCGGGTTCATGGTGGGCCTGCGGGGCGGCTGGACCGTCTTCCTCGCCTCGATGGGCGTGCTGCTCACCGTGCTCGGGGCGTTGCTGCCCTGGCTGCTGGTCTTCGGCGTACCCGTGGTGGTGCTCGTGGTGGTGCTGCGCCGTCGGCGTCGGCGGCCCACGCCACCGGCCGGACCGGTCGGCGGGGGGCGGCCCACGCCACCGGCCGGACCGGTCGGCGGGGGGCGGCCCACGCCACCGGCCGGACCGGTCGGCGGGGGGCGGCCCACGCCACCGGTGGGACCGGTCGGCGGGGGCCACCCGCAGGCTCCTAGCGGACCGCCGCCAGTGCCCGCAACGCGGTCTGCACCATGAGCCGCACCCCGACCGGGATGGCCCGCTCGTCGACGTCGAAGGACGCCCGGTGCAGGTCCACGGTGGGGCCGCCGTCCCGGCCGACGCCGAGCCGGGCCAGCGCGCCGGGGACGTGCTCGAGGTACCAGGAGAAGTCCTCGCCGCCCATGCTCTGCGGCGTCTCCGCGATCCCCTCGGGGCCGAGCGCGGCGGCGGTGGCGGCGGTGAGGATGCCGATGGCACGGGCGTCGTTGCTGACCGGCGGACGACCCCGCAGGTACTCCAGGTCGACGGTGGCGCCGGTGGGCGCGATGACGTCCCGGACGACCTGAGCGACGATCTGGGGAGCCCGCTCCCAGGTGTCGCGGTCCATCACCCGCAGGGTGCCGGCGGCGCACGCCTCGGAGGGGATGACGTTGTAACGGGTGCCGGCCGAGGCGTGGCCGAACACCAGCAGCAGCCCGCTGTTGGCCGGCACCCGGCGGTTGACCAAGGCCGGGACCTCGGTGACCAGTCTGCCGAGCGCGTCGACCAGGTCGACGGTCAGGTGCGGGCGGGCGGTGTGCCCACCCGGCCCGGTGAGTTTCACTGTGACGTTGTCGGCCGCCGCGGTGATCGGGCCGACCCGCAGCCCCACCTTCCCCACCGGCTGGTTGGGGTCGCAGTGCAACGCGAAGATCTGGACCACGTCCTCCAGACCACCGGCCTCGATGACCTCCAGCGAACCGCAGGGCAGGATCTCCTCCGCCGGCTGGAAGATCAGCCGCACCCGGCCGTCGAGCTGGCCGGCATCCGCGAGCTGGGCCAGCAGCATGCCGACGCCGAGCAGCACCGTCGTGTGCACGTCGTGGCCGCAGGCGTGGCATACACCCTCCACCGTGGACCGGTAGGCGACGTCCTTCACGTCGGTCAACGGCAGCGCGTCGATGTCGGCGCGGAGCGCGACGACCGGGCCGTCGGGCCGCCCGTCGATGTCACAGATCACCCCGTTGCCCTTGGGCAGCAGTCGGGGGTGCAGCCCGGCGAGGGTGAGCTCCCGGGCGATCAGCGCCGCTGTCTCGAACTCCTCCCCGGAGAGTTCCGGGTGGGAGTGGAGGTGGCGGCGGGTGGCGATCAGGCCGGGCACCCGCAGCGCGAGCAGGTGGTCCAGATCGTGGGGCAGGGGCTGGGAACCGGACGGCGCCTCCGGCCAGGACGACGCCAGCTGGCTGCCGTTCGGCAGCGTCAACGCACTCGTCACGTCGAATTCTCGATCACTAGGAATGGATGGATCATCGGGGAGGACAGCAGACAGCCTAGACCTCCGATGGTGACGCTGCGCAACCTCGTTACGGTAGTGATCAGACCGCACAGCGTCACGTAAGCCCTGGTGGGAGGGCTCGAATATCTGCGGGACAGCAGGTAGATCGCGGTCGGACGCCGTCATCTGCCCCCCACCTCCTACAACGCGTAACCGATTGGGCGGTCGCGAAATCGGCGTCGATCCGGGGCCGCCGTACCCGAATTGTCGCATTGGTCGCCCCGACCGGCCGCCGCTCCGACAATTAGCCGACGACCCTGGGTGGCCGCCGGACGCCCGACGGTCACATGACGGCCCCGGATGCGACCGGACATGCTGTCCGTCCCGTTCACCCGTTCGGGTCTACCCCGGAACCCGGGGGCGCACGCCCGGTCCGGAGATGCCATCGCCCACCCGGGCGGCTCGACGAGCGTCGCACCGGGAACTGTCACCGACAGTAGCCCCGCACCCGTCGCCTGGCGACCCCTAACGGCCCCGGTGCCACGACGACGGCGACCCCTGCCGGCCCGTAGGCCCGTCGGCAGGAGTCGCCGTAGAGTCACCGCCGACGCTCCTCCGCCGTAGGCGGGAGAGCCCGCCCGCCGGGCGGGAGGGACTTCCGCCATGGGCGACGGGTCCGCCCGCCGGGCGGGAGCGGTCAGAAGCGGTCGCTCGGTCGGTACGTTCCCCAGACCTGGCGCAGTGTGCCGCAGACCTCGCCCACGGTGGCCCGGGCGCGCAGCGCCTCCTTCATCGGGTAGAGCACGTTCTCGTCGCCCTCGGCGGCGGCCCGCAGCTCGGCGAGGGCCCGACCGACCGCCTCGCCGTCCCGCTCGGCGCGGAGCCGGGCCAGCCGCTCCGCCTGGGCCGCCTCGATCGTCGGGTCCACCCGCAGCGGCTCGTACGGCTCCTCGGTGTCGATCTGGAACCGGTTCAGCCCGACCACCACCCGCTCGCCCGCGTCGATCTGCTGGGCGAACCGGTAGGCCGACTGCTCGATCTCCCGCTTCTGGAACCCGGCCTCGATCGCGTCCACCGCCGAACCGTGGTCGAAGACCCGGTCCATCAGGTCGTTCACCGCCGCCTCGATCTCGGCGGTCATCGCCTCCACCACGTACGACCCGGCGAACGGGTCGACGGTGGCGGTCAGATCCGTCTCGTACGCCAGCACCTGCTGGGTGCGCAGCGCCAGCCGGGCGGCCTTCTCGGTGGGCAGCGCGATCGCCTCGTCGAAGCTGTTGGTGTGCAGCGACTGGGTGCCGCCGAGCACCGCGCCGAGCCCCTGGATCGCCACCCGGACCAGGTTCACCTCGGGCTGCTGGGCGGTGAGCTGCACCCCCGCCGTCTGGGTGTGGAACCGCAGCATCATCGACTTCGGGTCCTTCGCGCCGAAGTCGTCGCGCATCAGCCGGGCCCAGATCCGCCGGGCGGCGCGGAACTTCGCCACCTCCTCCAGCAGGGTCGTGCGGGCGACGAAGAAGAACGACAGGCGCGGGGCGAAGTCGTCCACCGCCAGCCCGGCCGCCAGCGCGGCCCGGACGTACTCCACCCCGTTGGCCAGGGTGAACGCGATCTCCTGCGCGGGCGTCGCACCGGCCTCCGCCATGTGGTAGCCGGAGATGGAGATGGTGTTCCACCTCGGCACCTCCTTGCGGCAGTACGCGAAGGTGTCGGCCACCAGCCGCAGCGACGGCTTCGGCGGAAAGATGTACGTCCCCCGGGCGATGTACTCCTTGAGGATGTCGTTCTGGATGGTGCCGTTGAGCGCCGAGCCCGGCATCCCGTTCTCCTCGGCGACGAGCTGGTAGAGCAGCAGCAGCACCGAGCCGGGGGCGTTGATGGTCATCGAGGTCGAGACCTTGTCCAGCGGGATGCCGTCGAAGAGCAGCCGCATGTCCTCGATGGAGTCGATCGCCACGCCGACCTTGCCCACCTCGCCGCTCGCGATGGCGTCGTCGGAGTCGTAGCCCATCTGGGTGGGCAGGTCGAAGGCGACCGAGAGCCCCATGGTGCCGGCCCGCAGCAGCTGGTGGTAGCGCGCGTTGGACTCGGTGGCGGTGCCGAAGCCGGCGTACTGCCGCATCGTCCACGGGCGCGAGGTGTACATCGTCGGGTAGACCCCCCGGGTGTACGGGTACTCACCCGGCCCACCGACGCGGGAGTCCAGCTCCGGGGGGAGGTCAGCAGCCGTGTAGACACCCTTGATGGGGAACCCCGACTCGCTCGCCCGCGCTTCGCTCATCCACGGATGGTAGGACGCGAGACGGCATCGGTGGGGTGAGGGATGACGCACATCTCGGTTCGGCATCAGTCGACGGCAGGTGAACGGCCAGGTACACACCGTTCAACGTCGCGATGAGTACCGTCGGGTAGGACAAAGGTCCGCCGCGTCGGGTTTCGCATCGGGCGTCGGAACCAGCAAGATAGAGGGGTTGTGTCCCAGCCCCCTCGACTTTCCCGGTGGCTTTTCTGTGACTCAGATCCCGACGTGGAGCGGCGGACCAGTGAGTCCCCCCAACGGACGCGCAGCACCCGGCACCACCATCGGTGGGCGGTACTCGCTGCGCTCCTCGGTGGGCAACGGCGGCATGGGCACGGTCTGGCGCGCGACAGACACCCTGCTGCGGCGTGACGTGGCGGTCAAGGAGGTCGTCCTGCCGCCGGGGCTGGCCCCCAGCGACCGGGACGCGATGTACGAACGCACCCTGCGCGAGGCCCGCGCCGCCGCCGCGATCCAGCACCCGGCCGTGGTCCAGGTGTACGACGTGGTCACCGAGGGTGGCCGGCCGTGGATCGTGATGGAGCTGCTGGACGCCCGCAGCCTCGCCGACATGGTGATCGAGGACGGCCCGGTGGCCGGCCGCGCGGTCGCCAAGATCGGCATCGCGCTGCTCGGCGCGCTGGAGGTGGCGCACGCCAACGGGGTGCTGCACCGCGACGTCAAGCCGGCGAACGTGCTGATCTGCACCGACGGTCGCTGCGTGCTGACCGACTTCGGGGTGGCGAGGATGCCCACCGACGTCCAGCTCACCACCCCCGGGATGGTGCTCGGCTCGCCGCACTTCATCTCCCCCGAGCGCGCCATGGGGCAGGATTTCGGCCCGCCCAGCGACCTGTTCTCGCTGGGCGTGACGCTCTACACGGCGGTGGAGGGTCGTCCCCCGTTCGACAAGGGCGACCCGATCGAGACCATGCACGCGGTGGTCGAGGACCCGCCGGCCACCCCGCAGCGCAGCGGCCCGCTGACCCGGGTGCTGATGGGCCTGCTGGAGAAGGACCCGGCCCGCCGGCTGGACGTGCACACCGCGCGGGCGATGCTGCGCGAGCTGCTCGCCGGCCCGTTGACCAGCACGGCGACGGCGGTCAACTCGATCACCGACCCGTACTCGGTGGTGCCGGTGCAGCGCCCGTCGACGCCGCCGGCCCTGGCCGCGCCGGCCGAGCCGAAGCCCAGCGGGCAGATCGGCGGCCCGGCGATGCTGGCCGCCGGTGAGTCGCTGACCGACCGGCTGGCCAAGCTGCGCCGGGGCGAACGGCCGAAGCCGGTGGTGGCCCCCGCCGCCGCCCTCGACGACACCAGCGCCGACGCGCTCGCCGGCCCGCTGCACACCCCGACCGGCGCGATGCCGGCCCCGGCCGGGCCCACCGCCGGCGCGCTGCCGGCCCGCCAGACCGGCGGGACGTACGGCAAGGCACCGGAGGCCACCCAGCGGATCACCCCGGGCAGCGCCCCGGAGGCCACCCAGCGCATCGGCGGCACGGCCGACGCCACCCAGCAGATCGGCGGACACCCGGACGCCACCCAACGGATCGGCGCGGGCACGGAGGCCGCCCGGCCCGGCTACGGCGGGGCCGAGTCGACCCAGGCCATCTACGGCGGCGCGGCCGAACCGACCCAGGCGGTCTACGGCGGGGGGCAGTGGTCCGTTCCCGGCACCGGCCAGTCGTGGACCTCGCCGCCCCCACCGCAGGGCGGCGACGGCGGCGGATCGCTCGGCCGGGTGAAGGGCGTCGGTGGTCAGCTCGTCGGCACGGTGAAGGGCTGGCCGCGCAAGGTCCAGCTCGCGGCGGCCGGCGGTCTGGCGGTGGTGCTGCTGATCGGCGCGGTCGCGCTGTTCGGTGGCGGCGACCCGGAGCCGACCCCTCCCCCGCAGGCCGGCCCGAGCACTCCGGCCGCCGGTGGTGGTGAGTTGCCGGCGATGCAGGAGCACAGTGCCCGGGGCATCCGGGTGAACGTGCCGAAGGGCTGGCAGAAGGCGTCCGGCGGGGTCTACATCGACTACGTCGACCCGCAGGACAAGGGGCGCAAGGTGCGCATCCTCACCGAGAAGTTCGGCGGCTCCTCGACGCGCTGGGCAGAGGTGGCGGAGAACGGCCTGCGCAACCGGACGAGTTCCTGCGCCAAGCCCTACGAGCAACTGGCGATGGGCGAGAAGGACCTGGCCGGCAAGTCGGCCGCCGAGTTCGAGTACACCTGTGGGCAGGGCGACGAGAAGCGGCACGGGGTGTGGCGCGGGGTGGTGCACGAGGGGAAGGTCTACTCGTTCTACCTCACCGCCAACGACGCGAAGTTCACCGAGAGCAAGCCGATCTTCGACGAGATGGTGAAGTCGTTCCAGCTCATCGGGGCCAGCTGACCGGGTCGATCGGACGTGGTGATCCGCCGCCGTGCTATCAAGAGGCAATGGCGGCGGAAACCACTGACCTCGACCAGATTCGCGACCAGGCTCGACGCTGGCTCGACGACGACCCCGACCCGGCGAGCCGGGACGAGCTGCGGGCCGTGCTCGACCGGCTGCCGGCCAGCGCGCCGGAGCTGGCCGACCGGTTCGCCGGCCCGCTGACCTTCGGCACGGCCGGACTGCGCGGCCCGCTGCGCGCCGGACCGAACGGGATGAACCTCGCCGTGGTCACCCGGGCGGCGGCCGGGCTGGTCGGCTGGCTCGCCGCCGAGGGCGGCGAGGGTCCACTGGTGATCGGGTACGACGCCCGGCACGGTTCCCGCGCGTTCGCCGAGCGCACCGCCCAGGTGGCCACCGGTGCGGGCCGGCCGGCGCTGCTGCTGCCCCAACCGCTGCCCACCCCCGTGCTGGCGTACGCGGTGCGGCAGTTGGGCGGGGTGGCCGGGGTGATGGTGACGGCCAGCCACAACCCGCCGCAGGACAACGGCTACAAGGTCTACCTGGGTGCGCAGCTCGGTGGGGCGCTCGGCGCGGGTGCGCAGATCGTGCCGCCGGCCGACGCCGCTATCGAGGCGGCCATCCGGGCGGTCGGCCCGCTGGCACAGGTGCCGCTGGGCCCGGCCGGCCAGGTGCTCGGCGACGACCTGGTCGCCGCGTACGTGCAGCGGGCCGTCGCGGTGATCGCCCCGGACGGACCGCGCGACCTGCGGGTGGCGTACACCCCGTTGCACGGGGTGGGCGCGGCGGTGCTGACCGCGGCCTTCGCCCGAGCCGGTTTCCCGGTCCCCGGGGTGGTGCCCGACCAGGCGGAACCGGACCCGGCCTTCCCCACCGTCAGCTTCCCCAACCCGGAGGAGCCCGGCGCGGTGGACCGGCTGGTCGCCCTCGCCGAGGCCACCGACGCCGACCTGGCGATCGCCAACGACCCGGACGCCGACCGCTGCGCGGTCGTGGTGCGCGAGCAGACGGTGCCGGCGTGGAACGCAGCGGGTGGGTCGGGCTGGCGGATGCTGCGCGGGGACGAGGTGGGGGTGCTCCTGGCCGACCACCTGATGCGGCGCGGCGTCGTCGGCCTGTACGCGACCACGATCGTGTCGTCGTCCCTGCTCCGGGCGATGTGCGCGGCCCGGGGCTGGCCGTACGACGAGACGTTGACCGGGTTCAAGTGGATCGTCCGGGCCGGGGGTGGGACGCAGCCGCTGGTGTACGGCTACGAGGAGGCGCTGGGCTACTGCGTGGCCCCCGAGCACGTACGGGACAAGGACGGCATCACCGCCGCGCTGACCGTCGCCGAACTGGCCGCCGGCCTGAAGGCGCAGGGGCGCACCCTCACCGACCGGCTGGACGAGCTGGCCGCCGAGTTCGGCGTGCACCACACCGACCAACTCTCGGTACGGGTGGACGACCTGCGGGTGATCGCCGACGCGATGGCCCGGATCCGGGCGGCCACCCCGACCACGCTGCTCGGTGCGCCGGTCACCGAGGCGCAGGACCTGCTGCCCGCCGCCGACGTGGTGATCCTGCGGACCGCCACCGCCCGGGTGGTGATCCGCCCCTCGGGCACCGAGCCGAAGCTCAAGGCGTACCTGGAGGTGGTGGAGCCGGTCGCGGAGGGGGACGTGCCGGCGGCCCGGACGCGGGCGGCGACGGCGCTCACCATGCTGCGCGCCGAGATCGCCACCGCCCTCGGCATCTGACGCCGCCCCGCCGCGTCTCCAGCCGCACGCCCCGCCGCATGTCCAGCCGCACGCCCCGCCGCGTGCTTCGCCACGTCTCCAACCGCAAGTCCAGCGCATGATCAACTCAATGTCGCCTATATAGCGGTAACCGAGCGGAGTGGATACCACTGAATCGGCGACATTGTGCGGCCTCACCCACCGAATCGGCCGACCGCGATATGCGCTCTCGGCCGGGATGCGGCGCACCCTGCCGCACGATCAACTCAATGTCGCCCATATAGCGGTATCCGAGCCTTGGGATACCGCTATATGGGCGACATTGAGTTGATCGTGCCCCCGAATTCCGCGCATGACCCGAGGAGGGGTTGTCGACTGGGGTGATGGGGGCTCGATTCGGCCCGGTACGCTGGCCCGGGAACCAGCAGCACGATCCCACCTCGGGCTCGGCGGGCAGCCAGCGGGGGCCGGCGAGACGATCGCGCTCGGGATCGGCAACCCGATCACCTGGGACCAACGCCGATATCACCCCGCGTCATCTCTTGCACACCAACCGCTTGCGCGATTAGCATCAGCGCGTCGCTCTCGCCATTTTCCTGACGTCACCGGTATGCGTTCTATCTGATGTTGCATCGGCGGCGGCCCGTCGTTTTCAGGACGGAAAGGTGTTGCACGGTGCGTGAAACACACAGTTCGACGGTGCCACGACGGCAACTCGGCAGGCTGCGCACCCAGCTCCGGGAGGACGCCCACGTCAGCATCGACGCGGCGGCCGGGGAGCTGGACTGCTCACGGCAGAAGCTCTGGCGCATCGAGCGGGGCCTGACCTCGGCCAAGACGCCGGACGTCCGGGTGCTCTGCGAGCTGTATCGAGCCACCCCCGACCAGGCGAGCGTGCTGCTCGGGCTCGCCGAGGTCAGCCGGGCCGAGGGGTGGTGGCACGCCCACGGCAGCGCCGTGCCGTCCTGGTTCTCCCTCTACGTCGGCCTGGAGAACGTCGCCAGCGTCATTCGCTACTACAACGCCGAGCTGGTGCCGGGGCTGTTGCAGACCCCCGGCTACGCCACCGCGCTCTTCCAACACAACCGGCCCGAGCTGGGCGAAGAGGAGCGAAGGAAGATCGTCAGCCTCCGAATCCAGCGGCAGGGGCTGCTGGCCCGGCGGCTGCCGCCGGCCCCCGAGCTGACGGTGATCCTCAGCGAGGCGGTGCTGCGCCGTCCGGTGCCGGGTCGGTCGGTGATGGCCGACCAGCTCCGGCACCTGCTGACCGTCGGCGAACGGCACAACATCACCGTACGGGTGCTGCCGTTGGCCGCCGGGCCGCCGCTGGCCGCCGAGGCCGGTACGTTCGTGCTGCTCGACTTCCCACCCTCGTCACTCGGCAGCCCCACCGAGCCGCCCACCGTCTACGTCGAGGGGCTTACCGGCGCGCTCTACCTCGACCAGCCGGCCGAGATCGCCGCGTACGAACGGGTCTGGAAGGGGCTGGATTCACTTGCCCTCGGCGCGCGACAATCGACGGAGCTGATCGACGCGATCCGGGGAGAGTGCCATGAGTGACCTGACCGGCGCCCACTGGCGCACCAGCACCCGCAGCGGCACCAACGGCGGCGAGTGCGTCGAGGTGGCCGACAACCTCCCCGACATCATCGGCATCCGGGACAGCAAAGACCCGGCCGGCCCCACCCTGACCGTCCCACCCACCGCCTGGTCCGCCTTCGTCACCGACATCAAGGCCCGGCGGATCACCCACTGACCGGCTCGTCCGCGAGCCCGACCCCGATCGTCACCGACGTCGAAGCCCATCGGCTGACCGGCTCGTCCGGCAGTCGACAGCGCGACCCCGACGAGCCGGCAGCATCCCCCGGCGGCCCCTCAGACGCGCTTGCCGAGGGCGGCGTCGACCGCCTGGCCGAGGGCGGTGACGACCAGGGCCACCGAGGGGCGGACCACCGATTCCTCCAGGCTGATGGTGCCGGAGAAGCCGGCCCCACCGGCGATCTCCTCCAGCCGGTGGCGGGCGTCCTGGGCGGCGGTGCCGCTGAGGCCGAGCGCCGGCTCCATCCGCAGCACGGCCACCAGCGTGGCCAGCGCCGCGGTCCGCTCGTCGGGAAGCTGCCCGCCGGCCAGTGCCTCGGCCAGTCGCCGCCGGGTGTCCTGCTCCACTGTGGGGTCCGTGGTCGGGTAGCGGTGCACCACGATGAAGTCCAGCTCGGTCTCCTCCACGTCGCGTACCACCCCCCGGTCGACCAGGTCGCCGAGGATCCGGTCGCGCAGGCCGTGCCGCAGCCGCTGCACCCAGGAGGACGGGCTGTGCGGGGTGTCGGCGGCCATCCGGCCCAACACCCCGTCCAGGATCGGCTCGCCGACCGGCGTGGGGTCGGTCACCGCCAGGTTCCCGTCGACGTACGCGATCCTGCCGGCAAGGGCCAGCTCGACCAGGACGGCGGCGGCCATCCCCAGGTCGAGGCCGATCCGGGGCATGGTCGCCTTGCCGGATTCATCGTCATACGCGAGGAGCAACAACTCCTCGGCCAGCGCAACACCAGTCATGGCCCGAGACGGTAGCGCCTGAGCGCATCCCGCGCGCCCCAACTCGCCCGGTGGGCGGGAACCCCCGCCGCGCCTCCGACGGTCGACCGCATTCTCTCGCAGGTCAGAAGCGGGGCATGCCGCCGAACTGGCGGTCACCGGCGTCGCCGAGGCCCGGCACGATGAACATGTTGTCGTTCAGCTCCCGGTCGATCGAGGCGGTGACCAGGCGCAGCGGCAGGCCGGACCGCTCCAGCCGGGCGATGCCGACCGGCGCGGCCAGCACGCAGAGCACGGTGATGTCGGTGCAGCCCCGGTCCGCGAGCAGCCGGCAGCAGTGCTCCAGCGAACCGCCGGTGGCCAGCATCGGGTCGAGCACCAGCACCGGCAGGCCGGCCAGGTCGCGGGGCAGCGATTCCATGTACGCGCGTGGCTCGTACGTGTCCTCGTCGCGGGCCAGGCCGACGAAACCCATCGACGACTCGGGCAGCAGCCCGAGCGCCGCGTCGGCCATCCCGAGGCCGGCCCGCAGCACCGGGACCAGCAGCGGCGGGTTCGCCAACCGGGTGCCCTCGGCCGCGGTGACCGGGGTCTGCACCGGGTACTTCTCGACGGGGAAGGTGCGCGCGGCCTCGTACACCAGCATGGTGGTGAGTTCGTGCAGCGCGGCCCGGAACGACGACGAGTCGGTCCGGGCGTCCCGCATGGCGGTCAGCCGCGACTGGGCGAGCGGGTGGTCAATGACGTGTACGTCCACGATCGCTCAACCTACCGGTCCATGCCCGCCGGCCGTACGGGTGCGGGGCGACCGGCGACCTCGCTCACCGCGCGACGGTGCCGTAGGGGCGGCCGGACCACGTCGACCAGGTCGACCCCGGTCATTGTGATCAAGATCACCCGACTCGCGGCTGCGTAGTATTCGGGGCATGACGGCGACAACGACGTCGGCCCGGTCGGACCTCACCGAACTGGGACGATCCGAGACCGCGTTGCGGACCTTCCTACACGGCCTGCCGGGCGTGGACCAGGTCGGCGCGGAGCAGCGGGTGGCCCAGCTCGGCACCCGATCGATCAAGACCACCGCCAAGGCCCAGGCCATCGACCTGGCCATCCGGATGGTCGACCTGACCACCCTCGAAGGGGCCGACACCCCGGGCAAGGTCCGGGCTCTGGCCGCCAAGGCGCTGCGCCCGGACCCGGCCGACCCGACCTGCCCGCACGTCGGCGCGGTCTGCGTCTACCCGGCGATGGTGCCGTACGTGGCCGAGGTGCTGCGCGGGGCCGGGCGGCCATCCGGCGGACCGGAGCGGGGTGCGCCCGCCGGTGCCGGCATCGTGCACCTGGCCAGCGTGGCGACCGCCTTCCCGTCCGGGCAGGCGCCGCTTGCGGTCAAGCTGGCGGACACCCGGGCGGCCGTCGCCGCCGGTGCCGACGAGATCGACATGGTGATCAACCGGGGCGCTTTCCTGGCCGGGCGCTACGCCGAGGTCTACGACGAGATCGTGGCCACCAAGGAAGCGTGCGGGGACGCCCACCTGAAGGTGATCCTGGAGACCGGCGAGCTGGCCACCTACGACAACGTCCGGCGGGCCTCCTGGCTGGCCATGCTGGCCGGCGGGGACTTCATCAAGACCTCCACCGGCAAGGTCCCGGTCGCCGCCACCCTGCCGGTGACCCTGGTGATGCTGGAGGCGGTGCGCGACTTCCGCGCCGCCACCGGGCGCCAGGTCGGCGTGAAGCCGGCCGGCGGGATCAAGAACACCAAGGACGCGATCAAGTACCTGGTGCTGGTCAACGAGACCGTCGGCGGCGACTGGCTGGACCCGGACTGGTTCCGGTTCGGCGCGTCCAGCCTGCTCAACGACCTGCTCATGCAGCGCACCAAGCTGACGACCGGCACCTACTCCGGTCCCGACTACTTCACCCTGGACTGAGCATGATGTTCGAATACGCCCCTGCGCCAGAATCGCGCGCGATCGTCGACATCAGGTCGTCCTACGGTCTGTTCGTCGACGGCGAGTTCGTCGACGGCGAGTTCGTCGACGGCGAGAATCTCGACAAGACGGTCAACCCGGCCACCGAGGAGGTGCTCGCCGAGGTCACCTGGGCCGGCGCGCAGGACGTCGACCGCGCGGTCCGGGCCGCCCGGAAGGCGTACCAGAAGGTCTGGGGTCCGATGCCGGGCCGGGACCGGGCCAAGTACCTGTACCGGATCGCCCGGCTCGTCCAGGAACGCTCCCGCGAGCTGGCCGTGCTGGAGTCGCTGGACAACGGCAAGCCGATCCGGGAGTCCCGGGACGTCGACCTGCCGCTGGTCGCCGCGCACTTCTTCTACTACGCGGGCTGGGCCGACAAGCTCCCGCACGCGGGGTTCGGGGCCGACCCGCAGCCGCTCGGGGTGGCCGCCCAGGTCATCCCGTGGAACTTCCCGCTGCTCATGCTGGCCTGGAAGGTCGCCCCGGCGCTCGCCGCCGGCAACACGGTGGTGCTCAAGCCCGCCGAGACCACCCCGCTGACCGCGCTGCTGTTCGCCGAGATCTGCCAGCAGGCCGACCTGCCGGCCGGCGTGGTCAACATCGTCACCGGCGCCGGTGACACCGGCCGGGCGCTGGTCGAGCACCCCGGCGTGGACAAGGTCGCCTTCACCGGCTCCACCGAGGTCGGCCGGGCCATCGCCCGGTCCGTGGCCGGCACCGGCAAGAAGGTCACCCTGGAGTTGGGCGGCAAGGCCGCCAACATCGTCTACGACGACGCGCCGATCGACCAGGCGGTCGAGGGCATCGTCAACGGCATCTTCTTCAACCAGGGCCACGTCTGCTGCGCCGGCTCCCGGCTGCTGGTCCAGGAGAACGTCGCCGAACAGGTCCTCGACTCGCTCAAGCGGCGGATGGCCCGGCTGCGGGTCGGCGATCCGCTGGACAAGAACACCGACGTCGGGGCGATCAACTCGGCCGCCCAGCTGGCCCGCATCCGGGAGCTGTCCGACGCCGGGGCGGCCGAGGGCGCCGAGCGCTGGTCGCCGCCGTGCGAGCTGCCCGACCGGGGGTTCTGGTTCGCGCCGACCATCTTCACCGGGGTCACCCAGGCCCACCGGGTCGCCCGCGAGGAGATCTTCGGCCCGGTGCTGTCCGTGCTGACCTTCCGCACCCCGGCCGAGGCCGTGGAGAAGGCCAACAACACGCCGTACGGGCTGTCCGCCGGGATCTGGACCGACAAGGGCTCCCGCATCCTGTGGACGGCCGACCGGCTACGCGCCGGAGTGGTCTGGGCCAACACGTTCAACAAGTTCGACCCGACCTCGCCGTTCGGCGGCTACAAGGAGTCGGGCTACGGTCGCGAGGGCGGCCGGCACGGGCTGGAGGGCTACCTCAATGTCTGAGCGGGTCGCGGTACGCAAGACGTACAAGCTCTTCATCGGCGGGAAGTTCCCGCGCAGCGAGTCGGGACGGTCGTATCTCGTGCAAAGCGGCAGCGGCGAGGCAGTGAACGTGTCCCTTGCTTCGCGGAAGGACGCGCGGGACGCCGTCGTCGCCGCCCGCGCCGCCGTCAAGGGGTGGGCCGGGGCGACCGCGTACAACCGGGGTCAGATCCTCTACCGGGTGGCCGAGATGCTGGAGGGCCGCCGCGAGCAGTTCGTGGCGCTCGGCGTCCCCGGCGACGAGGTGGACGCGGCGATCGACCGCTGGGTCTGGTACGCCGGCTGGGCCGACAAGCTCGCCCAGGTGTACGGCGGCGCGAACCCGGTCGCCGGGCCCTACTTCAACCTGTCCGCGCCGGAGCCGACCGGGGTGGTGGCCGTGGTGGCCCCCGACTCCCCGGCGCTGCTCGGCCTGGTCAGCGTGATCGCCCCGGCCATCGTCACCGGCAACACGGTGGTGGTGGCGTCCTCCCCGTCCGCGCCGCTGGCGGCGGTGACCCTGGCCGAGGTGCTGGCCACCTCCGACCTGCCCGGCGGGGTGGTCAACATCCTCACCGGCGCGATCACCGAGACCGCGCCGACGCTCGCCGCGCACCTGGACGTCAACGCGATCGACCTGAGCGGGGTGACCGGCACCGACCTCGCCACCGATCTGGAGGCCAGGGCGGCGGAGAACCTGAAGCGGGTGCTCCGGCCCACCCCGGCCGACCACGACTGGACGGGCGATCCGGGGCTCGGCCGGATGACGCCTCTGCTGGAGACCAAGACGGTCTGGCACCCCAAGGGGGTGTGAGTCGGTGGTCCCGGCCGGGGGTTTCCGGGGCAGCCCGCCCACTCCGGGCGGTCAGGCTTGATCCCTGCGTGGGCGGGCTGCCCCAGAAACCCTGAGCTCGGCCGGGTTCGCGTGGGGGTTGTTCTCCAGTGTCCCGCCCTGGGAGGGGTTCTACTACGGGGGGTAGGATTGGCGGGTGACTCGGTTGGGCGATCTTGAGCGGGCGGTGATGGACGTGCTGTGGGACGGGGTCCCGGGCACGTCGGACGGAATGACCGTGCGCGAGGTCGCCGAGGCGCTGGACGGGCGCGAACTGGCGTACACGACGGTGATGACGGTGTTGGACCGGCTCGCCGGCAAGGGCATGGTGCAGCGGGAGCGGGAGGGGCGGGCCTGGCGTTACCGGGCCGCCGCCAGCCGTGAGGCGCACATCGCCCAGCTCATGCTCGACGCCCTCGACCTCGGCGGCAGCCGGGACGCCGCGCTGGTGCGCTTCGCCCGCTCGGTGACCGGCACCGAGGCCGACGTGCTGCGGGCGGCGCTCGGCGCCGAGGCCGGGCTGACCGACCGGGCCGAGGGCCCGAGGGCCGGCCGGGCCAGGTTCGCCGACGAGGCGACGGACCGGTAGGGCGACCACCGTGGCGTACGCCGTGCACTTCGCCGCGTCGATCCTGGCCTGCTGGCTGACCGCGCAGGTCCTGGCCGGCTCCACCTGGACGTGGCGGGCCCCCCGGGTCGCGATCGTCTGCTGGCAGGCGGTCGGACTGGCCCTCGGCCTGTCCGCGATGGGCCTGCCGATGGCGCTCGGGCTGACCGCGTACGACCGGCCGACCGGCGGCGCGCTGCTGGCGCTCGCCGACGACCTCGGCCACGGCACCCTCCCGGCCGGGGTGGACGCCGTCCACCTGGGGCTGGTGGGGGTCGGCTTCGGCATCGGCGCGGTGCTGCTCGCCACGACGGTGCGCAGCGTGTACTCCGCCGTCCGGGCCCAGCGTCGGCACCGGGACCTGCTCACCCTGGTGGCCCGACGGGATCCGACGATCCCCGGCGCGCTGGTGCTCGACCACCCCAGCGCCGCCGCGTACTGCCTGCCCGGGGTGCGGCCCCGGGTGGTGGTCAGCGCCGGCACCCTCAGCCTGCTGGACCGGGCCGAGTTGGCGGCGGTGCTCACCCACGAGCGGGCGCACGCCCGGGAGCGGCACGACCTGGTGCTGCTGCCGTTCACCGCGTTGTGCCGGGCGCTGCCGTGGTTCGGGTGGGTCCGCGCCGCGCACGAGCGGGTGGCCCTGCTGGTCGAGATGCGGGCCGACGACAAGGCCCGCGCACTGCACGCCGAGGCGCCGCTGGCGGGCGCGTTGCGGCGCTTCGCCGCCTGCGGCGACCGGGTCACCCCGGCCGGCACGCTCGGCGTGGGCGACCGCGACCTCGACGTCCGGGTGCAGCGGCTGCTGGTGGCCGACCGGCCGCCCCGGTTGCTGGGAGCCGCCGCGCTGGCGGTGACGACCACCCTGGCCGCCCTGCCGATCTCCCTCTTCCTGAGCTGACCGGCCCCGCAGCAACGCACCGCCCGCCCTACGGCGTCCACCTGGAGCCGCCACCCCGACGGGCGGCGGCGACACCGGTTCGCACCACCTCCGGGAAACCGGGCATCAATAGGTAGGCTAGCTATGTGTAGGCTTGCTACCCCAAGCGAGCCCACCCCTGGAGAGCGGTCATGGACACCCTGCTCCTCGCGCGCCTACAGTTCGCCACCACCACCTCGATCCACTTCCTCTTCGTGGCGGTCACCCTCGGCCTGGTCACCCTGCTGGTCGGCATGCAGACGACATGGCTGCTCACCGGGAACCCGAAGTGGAAACGGCTGACCCGGTTCTGGGGCCAGCTCTACGTGATCAACTACGTGCTCGGCATCGCCAGCGGCATCGTGATGGAGTTCCAGTTCGGGCTGAACTGGAGCGGCCTGTCGCGCTACGTCGGCAACGTCTTCGGGGCCCCGCTGGCGATCGAGTCGCTGACGGCCACGTCGCCGGGCTGACCCACCTGGCGACCCCGTTCGTCGCCGCCACCGGCCTCGCGATGATCGCCCTGGTCGCGGCGCACGGTGCGACCTTCCTCACCCTGCGACTGCCGGCCGCCGACGCCCCGACGACCGGCCGCCTGGCCCGCCGGCTGGTCGTCGGGGCGCTCGCCGCGGTCACCACCGCCACCGCGTTGGGCCTGCTCTCCGACCGGGTACGCGCGGCGACCCGCCAGCCGCTACCCGCCGTACTGCTGGTGGTGGTGCTGGTCGGGGCGCTGCTGGCGGCCCGCGCGGCGCTCGGGAGGGGCCGGCCCGGGGTGGCTCTCGCCGCCACCGGCGCGGCGCTCGCGCTGCCGGTGGCCCTGGTCGGCGCGGCGCTCTGGCCGGCCGTGCTGGTCTCCACGGTCGACCCGGCGGCCACCCTGGACGTCGCCGACGCGGCGGCCAGCGGCCCGACGCTGCGGCTACTGGGCTGGCTGGCGCTGCCGCTCCTGCCGGCCCTACTAGGCTTCCAGGCAATGTGCTGGTGGGTGTTCCGGGGACGGACCGACGGCAGGGCACCGGTGTACTGGTGAACCGCCGTCCCTTCGACCCGCGTCTGCTGCGCCGGGTCCCCGCGGCCCGGCGCGACCTCGCCGTGCTCGCGGTCCTCGGCGGGCTCACCGCGCTGCTGGTCGTCGCGCAGGCCACCGCACTGGCCACGGTGCTGGCCACCGGCATCCACGGCCGGTTGGACACCGTCGCGCTGGCCGGCTTCGTCGTCGCCGTCGGCGCGCGGGCCCTGGTCTCCTGGGGGCAGGGCACCGTGGCGGCGCGGGCCGCCGCCATCGTGAAGGCGACGCTCCGCGCCGACCTGCTCACCGCCGTCGGCCGGCACGGGCCCGGCTGGGTCGCCGGTCAGCGGGCCGGTCAGCTCGCCACCCTCACCGGGCGCGGCCTCGACGCGCTGGACGCCTACTTCACCGGCTACCTTCCCCAGCTCGTGCTCAGCGTCACCGTGCCGGCGGCCGTGCTGGCCCGGCTGGTCTTCGCCGACTGGAGTTCGGCGCTGATCATCGTGCTGACCATCCCGCTGATCCCGGTCTTCGGCGCGTTGCTCGGCTGGCAGGCCCAGGCCGCCACCGAACGGCAGTGGCGGCGGCTGTCGATGCTCGGCGGGCACTTCCTCGACATGGTCGCCGGGCTGCCCACCCTGCGCGCGTTCGGGCGGGCGCGGGCACAGACCGAGGTGGTCCGCCGGATGGCCGACGGGCACCGGGTCGCCACCATGAAGACCCTGCGGATCGCCTTCCTCTCCGCGCTGGTGCTGGAGCTGGTCGCCACCCTGTCGGTGGCGCTGGTCGCGGTGCCGGTCGGCATCCGGTTGCTGGACGGCGGCATCACCCTCGCCACCGCGCTCCTGGTGCTGCTGCTCACCCCGGAGGCGTACCTGCCACTGCGGGCCGCCGGCAGCCGGTTCCACGCCAGCATGGAGGGGCTCACCGCGCTGGACGAGGCGCTGACCGTCTCCGCCGCGCCCGCCGGCGTGCCAGCCGCCGGCGTGCCAGCCGTCGGCGTGCCAGCCGGTTCGGCCACCGTCGGGTCGACCGGCGCGGCGTCGGCCGGCACGCGCGCACCGACCCCGTCCGGTGCCGGCGAGATCCGGTTCTCCCACGTCACCGTCGAGTACGAGCGGACCACCGCCCTGCGGGACGTCACACTCACCGTCCGACCCGGCGAACGGATCGCCGTCGTCGGGCCGAGCGGCGCCGGCAAGAGCACCCTGCTCGGCCTGCTGCTCGGCTTCGTCACGCCGACCGCCGGCCGGGTCACCGTGGCCGGGGTCGACCTGGCCGACGTCGACCTCGACGACTGGCGTCGGCAGATCGCCTGGGTGCCGCAGCGCGCCCACCTGTTCGCCGCCACGCTGGCCGACAACATCCGGCTCGGCACGCCCGACACCCCGGACGCCGCCCTGGCCGGCGCGGTCACCGACGCCGCGCTGGACGAGGTCGTGACGGCCCTGCCCGACGGGCTGGGCACCCTGCTCGGCGAGCGCGGCCACGGGCTGTCCAGCGGGCAACGGCAGCGGGTCGCCCTAGCCCGCGCATTCCTCCGGGACGCCCCACTGGTGCTGCTCGACGAGCCGACCGCCCGGCTGGACACGGCGAGCGAGACGATCGTCCTGGACGCCACCCGGCGGCTGGTGGCCGGTCGTACCGCCCTGCTGGTGGCCCACCGGCCGGCGCTGCTGGCGGACGCCGACCGGGTGCTGCACGTCGCCGCCGGCCGGGTGACCGAGCTGACCCCGACACCGGCCGGGGAGGCCAGCCGATGAACGCCGGACCAGTCTCTCCCGAGCGGGCGGTGTTGCGGCTCGCCCGGCCGTACCTGGGCCGGCTGGTCGGGGCCGGGCTGCTCGCCTCGGCCACCGAGTTCGCCGGACTGGCCCTGATGGCCACCGCCACCTGGCTGCTGATGAGCGCCGCTGGCCAGCCACCGCTGGACCGGCTCACCGTCGCCATCGTCGCCGTCCGGGCGCTGGCCATCAGCCGGGGCGTGCTGCGCTACACCGAACGACTCGCCGGCCACGACGCCGTGCTCCGCATGATCACCGACGTCCGCGCCCGGGTCTTCGCCACCCTCGCCGCCCGGCCCGGCCCGGCCGGCCAGCGCACCGGCGACGCCCTGAGCCGGCTGGTCTCCGACGTCGAGGCGGTCCAGGACCTGCTGTTGCGGGTGCTCGTACCGGGGGCGGCGGCGGCGCTGGTCGGGGTGCTGGCCGTCGGTGGGGCCGCGCTGATCTCGCTGCCCTCGGCCGGGGTGCTCGCGGTCGGGCTGCTGGTCGCCGGGGTGGCGCTGCCGGTGCTGGCCACCGCGCTGACCCGACGCGCCGCCGACGAGGTGGCGCCGCTGCGCGGGGCGCTCGCCACCGACGCGGTCGACCTCATCCACGGTGCCGCCGACCTGGCCGCCTTCGGGGCCACCGGCCAGGCGTTGCGGGCCGCGACCCGCCGGGCCGACCGGCTGGCCCGGCTGGAACGCCGGCTCGCCGCGACCGGTTTCGCGGTGGACGCGGCCGGGGTGCTGGTGGCCGGGCTGACCGCCGCCGGGGTGGTGCTCGCCGCGCTCCGCGCCGACGTGGCCGGGGTGCTGGTGGGCGTGCTCGCCGTCGGCACCCTCGCCGCGGTGGAGATCGCGCTGGCGCTGGTCGGCGCGGCGCGGCAACGGACCCAACTCCGCGCCGGCCTGGCCCGGGTCGCCGCCCTGCTCGACATGCCGGCCACCGCGGAGCCCACCACCGCCGCAGGGTCCGAGAGCCCTGCGGCCGGGAGCGACCTCGTGCGGCCTGCGGCGGGTGCCCCGGTGACCGCGGTGGCGGCGCACGACGTGCGGTTCGACGGGGTCGTCGTCCGGTACCGGGAGGGTGCCGCGCCCGCCCTGGCCGGGGTCGACCTCGACCTGCCCGCCGGACGTCGGATCGCCGTCGTCGGGCCGAGCGGTGCCGGCAAGAGCACCCTGGCCGCCGTGCTGACCGGAGCGGTACGACCAACTGCCGGTCGGGTCACCCTGGCTGGCCGGGACGTGTCGGCGTACCCGCCCGAGGAACTGCCCCGGGCGATCGGCGGGCTACTCGCCGAGGCGTACGTCTTCCATGCCTCGGTACGGGAGAACCTGCTGCTCGGCCGGCCGCACGCGGACGAGACGGAACTGGCCGACGCGACCCGCGCCGCCGGCCTGCTGGACTGGGTGCACGACCAGCCGGACGGTTGGGACACCCTGGTCGGCGAGGAGGGCGGCCAGTTGTCCGGTGGGCAGCGGCAGCGACTCGCGCTGGCTCGGGCGCTGCTCGCCGCCCCCGGCGTGCTGGTGCTGGACGAACCGACCGAGGGTCTCGACCCGGCCGCCGCCGACGCGGTGCTCGCCGGGGCGTTGGCGGCCACCCCCGTCGGGCACTCGGTGCTGCTGATCAGCCACCGGCTCAGCGGCCTGGCCGGCCTGGACGAGGTCGTGGTGCTGGACGCCGGCCGGGTGGTCCAGCGCGGACGGCACGCCGACCTGGTAGCCGCTCCCGGCTGGTACCGGGACCAGTGGCTGCTCCAGGAGGCCGCCGAGCGCGGATATCTGGCCCTGGCACCCTGAGCGCCCGGCCGTCTCCCCTCGCGCCCGGAGCCACCCGGCGGTCTCCCCTGGCACCCTGAGCCGCCCGGTGGTCTCCCCCTGATGCCCCGAGGCTGCCCGGTGGTCTCCCACGGCGACCTGAGCCGACGGGTATCCCGTCTGGCGATTCGGGCCGGATCGGGGCCACGGGCCCGAGTCGCATCCCGCGACCGGGTCGGCGCGGCCCGGTCGGCGCGGCCCGGTCGGCGCGGCCCGGTCGGCGCGGCCCGGTCGGCGCGGCCCGAGTCCGGGTTCCGGGAATCTCCCCGACGCGCGGGTGCCCCCGACGTGGCAGGGTGGTGCCATGCGCGCCTGCGACGGGGTAGAGATCGACGAGCGGCTGCGGGATCTGGCGTCCCGGCTGCACGGCCCGGCGCGGCTGAAGACCGACCTGATCCGCGAGGTACGGGACGCGTTGGACGACGCCGCCGAGGCGTACCGGGACGGCGGGCTACCCGTGCGGGAGGCCGAGCGGCGGGCGGTGGCCGACTTCGGTGCCCCGGCCGAGCTGGCCCCGGCGTACCAGGCGGAGTTGGCCGGCGGGGCGCTGCGCGGGCTGTCCCGACGGGCGTTGGTGATCGCCGTGGTGTTGACCGTCGGCGGCGACCTGACCTGGCAGGGGTCGAGCTGGAGCGGCGGGCCGCCCCCACCGGCCGGCTATCAGCTGCTCGCCGGGTCGATGAACGGGATCTGGCTGACTGTGGCGGGGCTGGCGCTGGCTGCCCTGCTGTTCGGGCGCTGGGCGGCCCGCCGGGGAGGTTCCGTCCCGTCGGTGGGTCGGCTGCTCGGGCTGGGGCTGGCCGGCACCCTGGTCCTCGGCGCGGTCGCCGGAGTGGCGCTCTTCGCCTGGTCGGTCGAGCTGTGGGACGCCGCCCTGACCTGGCCGCCGATGATCGTCGGTGCGGTGCTGGCCGGCGCCGCCCACTTCTCACTCCTGCGGGCCACCCGCTCCTGGCTGGTCGCCGCCCGCTGACGGACCGGCGCGAGACCGACCGGCTCATGATCGTCTACGGTTGGGCGTGCGGTCTGCCGGCGTGTCGGGTCGGTGGAATGGAGACGATCCTGGTGGATCAGGCCGGCGCGGAGGGCGGGCCCGATTGATCGAGGAAACGCCCGACGGTGGCACTGAACTCGCGCCAACCGGTCCGCTCGCCGGTCAGGGCCGCCCGGCCGGAGTCGGTGAGCCGGTACGTACGCCGCTCCCGGCCGTTGACCGTGCTCCAGGAGCTGGCCACGTGACCGGCCCGCTCCAGCCGACGCAACGCCGGATAGATGGTGCCGGTCGGCAGATCGAGCCGGCCGTCGCTGCGGGCGCGCAGCGCCTCGATGACGGCGTAGCCGTGCAGTTCGCCCTGCTCGAGCACGGCCAGGAGCAGGGCGTCGAGGTGGCCGTGCAGCGCCTGAGCCTTCATACGTAGTTACGCTACTTGTCCGCCACCCGGACCGCCAGCGGAGCACGGATTCCGACCGCCTGCGGGGTGCGGGGTCAGCCGATGCCGGGACGCCCATTAGGGTATGTGCCCAGAGTCACTCGGCAGCCGCAGCGTCGCCGAGTGGGCAACCCGACGCACACGGAGGTCAGCGTGGCCCGCCAGTCGCCCCAACGGCCCGACGCCGACGAACCCGAGCTCGGCGACACCGACGGGCCGACCGGGCCCGACGTGGAGCCCGGCACGGCCGACCGCTCGCTCTGGGACGAGCTGAGCATCGACCCGGTCGAGATCGCCCTGCCCGCCGGCACCGGTTTCACGCTCCGGGCGTACCGGGCGGCGCGCGAGCTGACCCCGACGGACGTCGCCGAGCGCGACGAGGACGACCCCTTCCTGGCCCGCCGTCAGGTCGTCGAGACCGAGGACGACGAGGAGGTGGTGATCCTTGACGAGGAGTTCGCCGCCCTCTCGGCCGAGGACGAGGACGAGGCCGACCGGAAGGACGAGGCCGACGGCAAGCGTGCCGACCGCAAGGACAGCACCGACACCGCCGATGCCGACACCGACGACGCGGACGCCGACGCCGACGCCGACACCGACGACGCTGATGCCGACGAGGACGAGGACGGCGACGAGGAGGTGCCGGTCTTCCTGAGCCACAAGGGCCGGCTGCTGCTGTTCAAGACGCCCGAGTCGCTGGTCAGCTTCATCCGGTCCGGCGCGCCCAACGACCTTGCCCAGCTGGACGGTTGGAATGAACTGGCCGAACGGGTGGAGGCGGCCGACATCGCCCCTCGTGACGAGGACACCTACGAGCTCGACCTGGTCGTGGAGAACCTCCGCGGCGGGCACGACACGTGGGATCCCACCCTCCTGATCGAGGCCGGCGAGGTGGCCCGTGACCTGTCGTACGCGCTGCGGCTGCCAGCCGTGCTGGACATGCTCTCGGCAGGCTCCAGCCTGGACGACCTCGACGAGGCCCTGCGCGCTTCTGTCAACGGCGGAGTCGGTGGTTTTCTCGGCCGTAGGCGGCTGAAGAAAATCGGTGCCCAGACCGCAAGCTTGGGTTGGCGCACCATTGTCGGCAAGATCTCTGCCGTCGTGGACTGGCGCGACTGACTCCGAGCGGGGAGCATCATTGGCTGGCAGAGAATAGACCTGTGTCCCGGGAGGAGGACGACGCTGTGGCGCTCGTGCGCGTGTACTGCGGTCTGGCCTCGGCAGATCCGGCCGACCGACCGGCCTCGGCCAGTTCGACGCTGACGTCCGCCGTGGTCGACGACGCAGGCCGTCTGCTTCATGTCTTCGAGATCAGCGACGACGCGGCGGGCTACGCCCAGTTGGTCACGCTGCTCGTGGAGCGGTCGGGCGGGCCGAGTGGCGTGGCGATCGCAGCCGACAGCGACGACCACGCGGTCACCTCACTGCTGAGCGCCGCCGGCCGTCCACTGGCGATCGCCGACGACGACTCGGTCGACGACTTCGCCGAACGGTTCGCCGACGACGACTCCCTGGAGGAGATGCAGTCCGCGCCGGACGAGCGGCGGGCGGTGGGCCTGGCCCGCGCCCTCCAAGCCGGCGCGCTCTCCGCGGTCACCCTGCCGGCCTCCCGGGATCTGGCCGGCTTCAAGCAGGTCCTCGCCGCACACGCCGCCCTGTCCAGCGGTCGACACTCCGCCGCCGTGGCGCTACGCGAGGTCCTCCGCGAGCTCTACCCGGCCGCCCTGCGGGCGTACCCGGACCCGGCCGAGCCGGTGGCGTTGGCCGTCCTCGACGCGCTGCCCGAGCCGAACATGCTCGCCGGCACGTCGGCGCGGGGCCGCAACATGTCGGTGGCGGCCGAGGCGGTTGTCGCGCACCTCGCCACTGACGGGGTGGCCGAGGCCGGGGAGATCGAGGCGGCGGTCACCGCGTTGCGGGTGGCCATCTCCGAGACTCCCCGCCGGGCCACCGTCAACCGGGCGCTCACCTCCGCCGTCGCCGAGACCGTCCGGCAGTCGGTCGCCGCGGTACGCGCCTGTGACGCCGGCTGCGAGGCCCTGGTGAACGCGCTCAGCACCCGGGTCAGCGCCCCGAGTCCGCTGCCCGGCCGCCGGGCCGCCGCCCGCCGGGGTGAGCAGGTCGGCGAGCTGACCGGCCTCAGCGGCACCGGCCCTGGCCTGCGGCCGGTCCGGCCAGCCGAACCGGCACCGCCGGTCCCGACCGGCCGCCGTAGCCGTCCCGAGCCGGTCCCCGGCGGCGCGATGCCGGCCGCACCCCGACCGCTCGGCCCGCCGCCGGTGGCCCCCGCCCCGATCACCCCACCACCGGTGGCCCCCCAGCCGGTGACCCCGGCTGCCGCGTCCGGCCTGCCGACCTCGGCGCCGCCCACGCGTACCGACTCCGGGATGCCGCCGGTCCGGCATGGATCGGACGCACCGACGACGATGATCCCGCCGATCCGGCGCGGGGTGGACGCACCGACGAACCGGCCCGTCTCGGCCCCACCGCCGCCGCCTCCGGGAATCACTCCGATCGCCCCGGCGCAGCGCGGCAACGTGCCACCCGCCGAGGCCGGTGAGCCGTTCCGGCCGACGCTGACCACCGCCGCGATCAACAACGCCCGTGCCGAGCGGCAGCGCACCGTGATCCCGCCCCGGCCGAAGACCACCGGCGCGCTCTCGACGCCCACCGGTGGATTCAGCGCGACCGACCTGAACGTCCCGGTGCCGGTCCCCCGCCCCGAGCCGGAGCCCACCGCCCCGCCGGGTTCGCGGGCGAACTGGCCGCTGGTCAACAACCCCGAAGACCCATCCGACAGCTCCGCCGACAACCCGGTGGTGCCGGCGTACGGTGAGCGGGCCGGCCGATCGGCTGACACCCCCGCCGACCCGGGTACCGGACGCCGGGTCACCCCGCCCTGGCTCGCCGACGACCTGCCCCAGGAGCCGCCGATGTTGCGGCTGGTGGAGCCGCCGCCGCTGGCCGACCGGGCGTTGCGGGACGGGACGGGCCCCTCCGCCGACCCCCACCTGGACACTCCGCCGCTGCGGTTGGTGGACCGGGAGGAAGCCGGCCGTCCCGGGCGGCCCACCCGAAGCGACCGTCCGGAACGCCTCGACCGGGCAGAGCGCCCCGACCGGGGGGAACATCTGGACCGTCCCACCCGGGCCGAACGTCCCACGCGCCTCGACCGGCCGGAGCGCCTCGACCGCCCCGAACGGCCGGAGCGCCTCGACCGCCCCGAAAGGCTTGAGCGGCCCGAACGCCTCGACCGCCCCGAGCGGGTCGAGCGGTCGGCGCGCAGCGAGCGAGCGAGTCTGGAACGTCGACCTGAGCCGGTCGAACGCCGTCCCGCGCCGATGGAGCACCGGCCGCCGCCGGTCTCCGACGAGGGCGACGGTGACCTGCTGATCTTTGCCCAGGCCAAGTCGGCGTGGTTCGTCGGGCACAGCGACGAGACCGACCTGGAGTGGTCGTCCACCGCTGACACCGGTTGGCAGGCTGCCGAGAAGGTGGCCAGTCCGGCGGTCGGCGCGGAGACCTCGGCCGGGCTGCCCAAGCGGGTTCCCCAGGCCAACCTGGTTCCCGGTTCCCCGCTGCGCGAGGAGCGTCCGTTGCGGATCGTCCGGGACGCGGCGAGCCTCGCCGAGAACACCACCGGTTACTTCCGTGGTTGGCGTCGCGGGCAGGAGATCGGCGGCTTCGCGGTCGGCGGTCGGCCGGGACGCGAGGCGGCCGGTGGCTGGGACTTCACCCGGGATCCGACCGAGCGGGACGACGACCGGGAGTACGAGTTCCGCTCTGCCGGCTACCGGTCCTGAGAACCTGACGGCCTGCCGGGCCCACGCGGTGCGTCCAGCCTGTCTGGGCGGCACCGCGGCAACCCGGCAGCTCCCTCTCAAGCGTCGACCAGGACGCCGCCACGCCCAACTCCCGGGCCCGCACGGAGCTGAGCTGGGCGCGTCGTCGCACGGGCACGCAGGGCTAGGCGCGTCGTCGCACGGGGCACGCAGGTGGTCGACGGGCTGAGGGCTGACGCGCGGACGCGCCCGGTCACGGCCGGAGCCGCCACCGGGCGCGTCGGAGTCGGTCAGGCCGGGGCGACCGCGCGCGAACGACGCATGGTCAGCACGTACTCGACCAGCGAGATCAGCACGTGCTTGGTCGACTCCCGGTTACGGGCGTCGCAGGCGACCACCGGCACGTCGGTCGAGATCGCCAGCGCGTCCCGGACGTCCTGCGGGTCGTGGTACTGCATCCCGTCGAAGCAGTTGATGGCCACCAGGTACGGCAGCCGCCGGTGCTCGAAGAAGTCGATCGCCGCGAAGCAGTCGGCCAACCGGCGGGTGTCGACCAGGACCACGGCACCGATCGCACCCCGGACCAGTTCGTCCCACATGAACCAGAACCGCGTCTGACCGGGCGTACCGAACAGGTACAGGATCAGATCCCGGTCGATCGAGATACGGCCGAAGTCCATCGCCACCGTGGTTGTCGTCTTGCCCGGCACCTGCCGGGTGTCGTCGACGCCCACGCCGGCGGAGGTCATGATGGCCTCGGTGGTCAGCGGCGTGATCTCCGAGACCGAACCGACCAGCGTTGTCTTGCCGACGCCGAACCCACCGGCGATAACGATCTTCGCCGACGTCACGCGCCCGTTCGGGGCAGGCGGTCGCTGCGACATGTCAGAGCCTGCGAAGTCCACTCAGCACCCTCTCCAGCAGTTCAGTGCCCACCGCGTCGTCCGAGTCGTCCAGGATGGTCGGCTCGTGGACCGCGACCAGGCCGTCCGTCGCCATGTCGGCGATGAGCACCCGGGCCACGCCGAGCGGGAGCTGCATCCGGGCCGCGATCTCGGCCAGCGACTGCACGCGTCCGTCACACAGCGCGGCGATGTACTGGTGCTCCCGGCCCTGACCGCCGTTGCCACCGGCAGCAGCGCGACCGCGCACCGTCGTCTCGACGAGCGCCTCCAGGGCGATGTCGAGCCGGGGACGGGTACGACCACGGGTCACGGCGTATGGACGGACCAACGCACCTGTCGGTTCGTCACGATCGACCATGTCGCCGCTCACCTCCTCCGCACCCGGCACCGGCTCTCACCCGGTGGAACCCGTCGTTGTTGTCGTCCCGTGCCGACCAAGTGGTCAGCCCGGTCAGCCCATCATTCCGACAGCCGTACGCGGCTGCGGGGTGAGCGCGTCACCCACCCGGTCGACGAGCAACGCCATCTCGTAGCCGACCTGGCCCACGTCACAGCTACGGGCGGCCAGCACGGCGAACGACGACCCGTCCGAGATGGACATCAGGAACAGGAAGCCGTTGTCCATCTCGACGACGGTCTGCAGCACCGCACCGCCCTCGAAGCAGCGGGCCGCGCCCTGGGTCAGGCTTACCAGACCGGACGCGATCGCGGCCAACTGGTCGGCCCGGTCCCGGGGCAGGTCGCGCGACGAAGCGAGGAGCAGGCCGTCGGCGGATACGGCGACCGCGTGCGCGACACCCGGCACCCGGTCGGCGAAGTTGGCCAGCAGCCAACCAAGATCCTGCGTAGTTGTCATCCTTCTTGCTCCTTCTGCCCGCTCCCGCCCGCCGGGCCGAAGCCAGACGGCGAGGATTGCTGCCCGCCCGGAGTCGCGTCCGGGTTGGTGGGGTTGTCCGAAGTGGTCCGGCCGCGTTGCACACCTCGATGGTAGGCCGAGAGCAGACCCCGCACCGCCTCCGGCGTACGCCGCTGCACCGACGTGGTCGGCTTCTCGATCGCCCCCGGCACGAGCTGCGCCATTGGCGTCCGCTTCGGCAGGCCGGTCTGGGTGGTTCCCGCCACCGGCGCCTCGGTCGCGGCTGCCGCCGCCCGCCAACCACCGTCAGCAGCAGTCTGCCACGCGGTGGACTGTGGAGCGGGGCGACGGGTCGCCGGGCCGTCGCCACGGCCGGGGAGACTCCCGTCCGCTGTCGGCCCGTTGTCGCGCGGCATGCCCCCGGCCGGTGCAGTGTCTGCCATCGGTGCGCCACCTGTCGTCCCTGGTGCGGGGTACTGGACGGTGTGACCGGCGATGTCAACGGTGGACTGCGAGGTCACGGAGCCGTTGGCCACCGGTTGCTTGGCGCCGGCCGCCTCCTCGGGGCCCGGCTTGCGGGTACGGAACCAGGCCGACTCGAGCTCCCGGAAGATCGGCAGCTCCATCGTCTCGTCCGCGTACCGCTGCTGGGGGGCCTGCTGTGGGGTCGACGGCCGGTGGTTCGCCGACGACGCCTGCCCGGCCCGCAGCGGCGGCGTCACGGACTGTCGAGGTGCCGGCGCCGCGGCCTCGGCACGCGGCAACCGGGGCAGCTCGGTGGTCATGTCCAGCGCGGCGGCGAGCCGCTCGGGGACCGGCGGGGTGGTCGCGTCCCGCTCGGGATTGGCCACCGGCGGCCAGGCCGGCGGTGCGGCGGCACCCGGTGCGCCCCCTCCCGAGGTCGGCAGGGCCGGCGGAACGCTGGGCGACCCGGAGACCGGCACGACCGAGCCCGGCTGGCCGGCGTATGGGGAGGCCGACACCGGGTAGCCCGAGGCAGGCTGACCGGACACCGGGTAGCCGGAGACGGGCTGACCGGACACCGGGTAACCCGAGGCAGGCTGGCCGGAGACCGGGTAGCCGGAGACGGGCTGGCCGGAGACCGGAGCGGCCGGGTAGTGCGGCAGCGGTGGCGCCGATACCGGCGGCACCGGCGGGGAGCTGTACGGCCGGGCCTCGGGGCTGCTCGGCAGCTGGCGCGGGATGACCGGCTGCTGACCGGTGCTGTCCGGGTCGTCGCTACTGCGCCGCTGGGGCAGCGGGTCGATCGACTGACCGTTCGTGGGACGCGGGGTGAAGCTGTCGCCGCCGTTGGTCCCGCTGGCGCCGGTGAGGTCCGACCAGGCGGGCATTCCACGCCCGCCGTTGGCGGGAGCGTCGGAACCGTTGCGCGGAGCCGGGTCGAAGGGCCGACCACCGAAGGTGACCTGGTTGCCGGACTCGCCCTGGCGGGTGGCCGGTGGCTTGCCGTTGCCGAGGGCGGGAAGCGCGCCGAAAGCCGGGGTGCCACCGGGGCCGCCGAAGGCAGGGGCCGAACCGGCACCGCCCAGGGCCGGGGCCGAACCCGGGCCGCCGAAGGCCGGGGCCGCGCCGGGGCCACCGAACTGCGAGCCGGAGTGCGGCAGGCCGGGGGTGCCCGGGGCCCGGCCGGTGAGGGCGCGGGGCACCAGCACCGAGGTGGGCAGGACGACCTCGGCCACGGTGCCCCGGTCGGTGCCGGGGCGCAGCTCGACCTTGACGCCGTGCCGGGACGCCAACCGGGCGACCACGACCAGGCCCATCATCCGGGAGACGGCCACGTCCACCTGGGGCGGGGTGGCGAGCCGCTCGTTGAGGTCGGCAAGCTGCTCGGCACTGATGCCGATGCCGCGGTCCTCGACGTAGAGCGACGCGCGGTCGCCGACCCGGCGGGCCTCGACCATCACCTGGGAGTCCGGCGGGGAGAACGCCGTCGCGTTGTCGAACAGCTCGGCGACCAGGTGGACCATGTCGTTGACCGCGTGCGCGGAGACCTCGATGTCCCGGTCGATGACCCCGAACTCGATCCGGGTGTAGTGCTCGACCTCCGACTGTGCGGCGCGCAGCACGTCGATCAGGGCGGCCGGCTCGCGCTGCACCCGGGTGGAGTCGGCACCGGCGAGGACCAGCAGGTTCTCGTCGTTGCGGCGCATCCGGGTGGCCAGGTGGTCGAGCTGGAACAACTCGGCCAGGCGGTCCGGATCTTCCTCGCCACGCTCCAGCCGGTCGAGGTGGCCGATCAGCCGGTCGACCAGGATCTGCGACCGGCGGGCGAGGTTGACGAACATCGTCGCGACCGAGGAGCGGAGCGCGGCCTGCTCGGCAGCGGTACGGACGGCCTCCAGGTGGACGGCGTTGAACGCCTCGGTCACCTGGCCGAACTCGTCCCTGCTGCGGACCGGCAGCGGCTCGGCGATCTGGTTCGCCAGCTGGGCCGGGGACTGCTGGCCGGTGAACTGCGGGTCACGTAGCCGGGCCACCGCCTGCGGCAGGCCGAACTGGGCGATCGACAGGGCACCCTGGCGCAGGTCACGCAGGGATCGAGCCATCGACCGGGCGACCAGGTAGGCGAAGAGGATCGCCAACAGCAGCATGCTGAGCAGCAGACCGGTCTCCAGGAAGACCTGACGCTGGACGTCGGAGCGCAGCTCGTCCGCCTTGGCGACGACGTCGCCGTCGAGCCGTACCTCCACGGTCCGGTTGAGCTGGGCGTACGCGACCATGGCCGCGTCCCACTGGTCGGTGCTGAAGGTCAGACCGTCCAACCTGTCGCTGTTCAGCGCGCTGACCTGACCGGCGTAGATGTCCGCCTGTCGTCGGTCCGAGCCGGAGACGGTCTGGTCCTGGAACTCGCGTTCGGTGCGGTTGGCCACCGCCTGGAAACTCTGCAGGGCCTGCTGCTCACCGGTGTTGCTGGAGATGTACAGCTCGCGCAGGGCCGGGGTGTACGCCTTCTGGAGCAGCACCTGGTGCACCGCGATCCGGCGGACGGAGGCGTACTCCTTGGCTCGGGCCATCGCGGCGGCGGCCCGCATCTGGTCGCTGAGGTCGTTGTCGCCGGCGAGCTGGGTCGCCGAGTCACGGATGGTGATCAGGTTGTTGATCAGACCGGTGTACCGGCTGACCGCCTCGCTGAGGCGGAGCTTGCCGTTGGAGACCTGACTCCGGATGCCGGGCATCTCCGTCAGGTCGCTGTCGATCCGGTCGAGCTGCGTCTCCAGAGTCGACGGCAGATCCTCGATCTCGCCGCGCTGCTGCGAGTAGGGCACCTTGGACCGGTCGACCCGCTGGCCGACCCGGTTGTACGCCTCCTGGTACTGCGCGCGGGCCTGCCCCTTGGGCGATCCGAGCAGCAGGACGGCGTTGGTGCGCTCGTCCTGGAGGGTGTTGACCAGGTCGCCGGAGTAACCCACCAGGTTGGCCAGGTCACCGGCCCGATTGGCGTTGTTGAGCGTCTGTAGGTGGTCCACCAGTCCGCTGGTGCCCACGACGACCGTGGCGATGGTCGGCACGATCATGATCAGGCCGAGCTTGGACCAGATCGGCATGTCGCGGAGCCGGCCGGCCGGCCGACGCAGACGCGACAGGAAGGAGCCCGCCGTCGTTGGCCGTTTGCTCACGTCACCGCCCTCGCGATTACAGCGTCTCCGCGTTGCCACGGGCAACGCCCAGCAACCGACCCGGCGGGTCGGACCTCCGAGATTCCATCACGCCTCCCCTGAAAGAGAAAGCCCAGGTTGTCGGTCACCGGAGGTGTGATGAGATGTTGATGCAATTTGATCGCAATCTGTCTGGCCGGAGTCACTGAAAGTAATGGAATATCGCCACCGCGTCGTCCTTCTCGCCGGCCCGTCCGGGTCCGGAAAGTCGTACATAGCCCAACGAACCGGCCTTCCCGTGCTCTGCCTGGACGACTTCTACAAGAACGGCGATGACCCTACGTTGCCGCGACAGAACGGACTGGTCGACTGGGACGCGCCCGAGTCGTGGGATGCGGGAACAGCCGTGGAAACAATTGCCCGGCTGGCCCGGCAGGGCAGGGCCGAGGTACCGGTCTATGCGATCGGCGCGGATCGACGCGTGGCCACCCGGCCATTCGAGGTCGACGGATCGCCACTCTTCATCGCCGAAGGGATTTTCGCCGCCGAGATCGTCGAGGAGTGCCGCCGACGCGGACTGCTCGCCGGGGCCTACGCGCTGCGTCGGCCGCGCGGGGCGACCTTCGTCCGCCGGCTGGCCCGGGACCTGTCCGAGCAGCGCAAGGCACCGAGGGTGCTGATCCGGCGCGGGGTGGCGCTGCTGCGCGCCGAACCGGCGGTGCTGCGTCGACAGACCGGACTCGGTGCCGAGGCGGCCCACGCCCGGGAGATCCTGCGCCGGGTGGCCGACCTGGTCGCCGGCCACCCGGACCGGTGAGTCAGCCGATCAGTTTCGCGTACGCCGGCTTGATCACCTCGTCGATGATGGTCAACCGCTCGTCGAACGGGATGAAGGCGCTCTTCATCGCGTTGACGGTGAACCACTGGAGTTCCTTCCAGCCGTAGCCGAAGTTCTCCACCAGCAGCGCCATCTCGCGTGACATCGAGGTGCCGCTCATCAATCGGTTGTCGGTGTTCACCGTGACCCGGAACCGCAGATCCCGCAGCAGCCCGATCGGGTGGTCGGCGATCGACGTCACCGCCCCGGTCTGCACGTTCGACGACGGGCACAGCTCCAGCGGAATCCGCTTGTCCCGGACGTACGCCGCCAGCCGGCCGAGCTTCGGCTCCGGACCGGGGGTGATGTCGTCCACGATCCGTACCCCGTGGCCGAGCCGGTCCGCCCCGCACCACTGGATGGCCTGCCAGATCGACGGCAACCCGAACGCCTCACCGGCGTGAATGGTGAAGTGGAAGTTCTCCCGCTGCAGGTACTCGAAGGCATCCAGGTGCCGGGTGGGCGGGAAACCCGCCTCGGCGCCGGCGATGTCGAAGCCCACCACCCCGGCATCCCGATGCCGGACGGCCAGCTCGGCGATCTCCTGCGACCGGGCGGCATGCCGCATCGCGGTGAGCAGGGTGCCGACCCGGATCGGCGTCCCCGCCGCGGCGGCCTCCGCGCTGCCCTCGACGAAGCCGGCGACGACCGCCTCGACCACCTCGTCCAGCGTGAGGTTCTGCTCCAGGTGCTGCTCGGGGGCGAACCGGACCTCGGCGTACACCACGCCGTCGGCGGCCAGGTCGAGCGCGCACTCGCGGGCCACCCGACGCAGCGCCGGGGCGGTCTGCATGACGGCGACGGTGTGCACGAACGTCTCCAGGTACCGCTCCAGCGAACCGGAGTGCGCCGCCTGAGCGAACCACCGGCCGAGCGCCTCGGGCTCGGTGCTGGGCAGTTCGTGCCCCACCTCGGCGGCCAACTCGACGACCGTCGCCGGCCGCAGGCCGCCGTCGAGGTGATCGTGCAGCAGCGCCTTCGGGACCTTGACGATGTCCTCGTATCGGATTGCGACCATCCCCCGACCCTAGTCACGCGCCCCGACGACCGCCGATCAGGCCGGCGGGACCCGCCGCGGTCACGGAACTTCGGCACATGTCGACGGTCACGCCGGCCCTGCGCCGTAGGCTGCTGCGGGTGAGCGCGCCGTACCCGTCCGAGCAGCCCGTCTACACGGCGCAGCCCGTCGACACGACACGACCCACCGCCTTGACGCGGCCCGTCGACGCGACGCACCCGTGGATCGTCGCCCGGTTGCGGTGCCCGGTCTGCGCCGAGCCGCTGGCCGCCGCCACCGACATCCGCGCGCTGCGCTGCCCCCGCCGGCACAGCTTCGACCTGGCCCGCCAGGGGTACGTCAACCTGCTCACCGGCCGCGCCCCACACGTCGGAGACACCGCCGAGATGGTCGCCGCCCGAGCCGACTTCCTGGCCGCCGGGCACTACGACGTCATCTCGTCCGCCCTGGCCGAGACGGCAGCGACCTGGCTGGCAACGGCGACCGGGGACGCGGGCCCGCCGACGGCGAGCGGGGCGACGGCGGCGGGCTTCGGGGCGTACCCGCTGGTGGTGGATGCCGGGGCGGGCACCGGCTGGCACCTCGCGGCGGTGCTGGCGGCGCTGCCCGACGCCGTCGGCCTGGCCCTGGACGTCGCCAAGCCGGCGCTGCGCCGCGCCGCCCGCGCCCACCCGCGCGCTGCCGCCGCGCTCGCCGACACCTGGCAGCGGCTGCCGCTGGCCGACCGGTCGACCGCCGTGCTGCTCAACGTCTTCGCCCCGCGCAACGGCGTCGAGTTCCGTCGGGTGCTCCATCCGGCCGGGGCGCTGCTGGTGGTCACCCCCACCGACGCGCACCTCGCCGAACTGGTCGACGTGCTCGGGCTGCTGCGGGTCGACCCGGCCAAGACCGACCGGGTCGCCGACAGCCTCGCCGGGCACTTCACGCCGGAGCAGACCACCGTGCACACCGCCCGGCTCACCCTCGGCCGAGCCGAGGTCGCCACCCTGGTCGGGATGGGGCCGAGCGCCTGGCACACCGACCCGGGACGACTCGCCGCCGCGATCGACGCGCTGCCCGCGCCGGTCACCGTGACCGCATCGGTACGACTCACCGTCTGGCGGCCCCGCTGACTCAGGTGGAGAGGTCGACCTCTTCCCAACCGGGCGGCTCATCGTGGTACGGCCCGCGCAGCATCACCGCCCACTCCAACGCCCACCGGCGCTGACCGATCGCGTTCGCGTCCACCAGACCGGGCAGCCGCCGGCCCGACTTCTCCACCTCCAGGTACGCCCAGTCCAGGCAGTAGTGCAGGTCGAGCAGGGCGGCGGCGTCCGCCGGGTGCTGCGGGGCGGCCAGGATCCGGGCCCGCCACTGGCCGAAGGTCTCCCCAGCGGCGAGGTACGGCATCCGCTCCACCAGCTGCTCGTCCACCGGAATGGTCGGGTCGAGCTGCTTGCTCAGGCCGAGCACCCAGGCCAGCGAGAAGAGCGCGTCGTGGTGCAGGACGAACGAGCGGTGGTCGCCCTTGCCGCCCATCACGAACTGCCACTCGGGCGGGGTGACCATGTCGACCAGGTGGGATTCGAGCAGCCAGCTCATCGCCGTCTGCGCCGGCATCCCGAAGCACCGGGCCAGGATCAGGTGCAGCACCGCGATGCGCGCCTCGATCTCCCCGGTGGGCCGCAGTTCGATCTCGTCGCCCGGCTCCCACACCAGGGGAAACTGGGCCGGTGGGAGGGGCAGGCGCAGCCGGGACAACTCGTCGAGGCTCGCCTCGCGGACCTCCCGGGGATCGGGGGCGGCTACCAGCACGGTCGGATTCCCTGTCTGCTCACGTCGGCGTCGCCGCCGTTCGGTCCCCCTGGCCAGGGAGAATAGCGTTCCGTGTCGGCCCGCACCAGGCCGGCCGGCCCCCAACGGTCTACCAGTCACGACCGGCTCGGCCGTTCAGCCGATCCGCTCGATGACCAGCGGCGACGTCGACGGCGCGGTGGGCGTGACCCGGACCGCCCGTGCGGCCTCGGCCCGCGCCGCCGGCAGCCGCGCCCCGTCGTCGGCGCGCAGCTCGTACAGTGGATCGCCGGCCCGTACCGGGTCGCCGGGGCGCTTGTGCAGCACCACCCCGGCGGCGGCGCTGACCGGGTCCTCCTTACGGGCCCGACCGGCCCCGAGCCGCCACGCGGCCACCCCGATCGCATAGGCGTCGACCGACTCGACGAACCCGTCGGTGTCGGCGCGGACCACCTCGACCTCGTTGGCGGTCGGCAACGGGGCGTCCGGGTCACCCCCCTGGGCGCGGATCATCGCGCGCCAGGCGTCCATCGCCCGCCCGTCGCGCAATGCGGCGGCCGGGTCGGCGTCGGGCAGCCCGGCCGCGTCGAGCATCTCCCGGGCCAGCGCCAGGGTCAGCTCCACCACGTCGGTCGGGCCACCGCCGGCCAGCACCTGCACCGACTCGGTCACCTCGACCGCGTTGCCCACGGTCAGACCGAGCGGGGTGGACATGTCGGTGAGCAGGGCGACCGTCCGCACGCCGTGCGCGTCGCCGAGCGCCACCATGGTCCGGGCCAGTTCGCGGGCGTCGGCCACGTTCTTCATGAACGCGCCGGAGCCGACCTTGACGTCGAGGACCAGCGCGCCGGTGCCCTCAGCGATCTTCTTGCTCATGATCGAACTGGCGATCAGCGGGATCGCCTCCACGGTGCCGGTGACGTCGCGCAGCGCGTACAGCTTGCGGTCGGCCGGGGCGAGCCCGTCGCCGGCCGCGCAGATCACCGCGCCGACGTCGCGCAGCTGGGCGATGAACTCCTCGTTGCTCAACGCCGCCCGCCAGCCGGGGATCGACTCCAGCTTGTCGAGTGTGCCGCCGGTGTGCCCGAGCCCTCGGCCGGAGAGCTGCGGCACCGCGCCGCCGCAGGCTGCCACCAGCGGGGTGAGCGGCAGAGTGATCTTGTCACCGACCCCGCCGGTGGAGTGCTTGTCGACGGTGGGGCGGGCCACCGCCGAGAGGTCCAGCCGCTCACCGCTGGCGATCATCGCGGCGGTCCACCGGGCGATCTCCGGCACCGTCATCCCGCGCAGCAGGATCGCCATGGCCAGCGCCGACATCTGCTCGTCGGCCACCAGCCCCCTGGTGTACGCGTCGACCACCCAGTCGATCTGGCCGTCGCTCAGCGCGTACCCGTCCCGCTTGGCCCGGATGACGTCGACCGCCGTAAATGCACTCACCGTGGGGTTCCTTCGTGTCGTTGGTGCCCAGCGCGGTACGCCCGCTGGCCTGTTGCCGCCCTCTACGCCCGTTGGTGGCCGGCGAACCTCAACCGCCCCAGCGGGTCGGGATCTCCACCGGCGGCTCGCCCTCACCGGCCCAGAAGATCGTCCCGGTGGCGTCGACCACCACCACCCGGGGCGTACGCGCCAACCCCCAGGCGACCGCCTCGACCGGGTCGTCCCAGCTCGGGGCCTCCTCCAGCACACCGGTCTCGGCACCGAGGTCGTCCCCGGCCGACCGCTCCCAGTACGCCGTCCAGACCTGCCGTCCGGCAGCGAGATCCGGGTGGACGAAGACGCTGCCCCGACCACGCCAGGCGGCCAACCGGTCCGGCACCACCGGTACCGGCGTCTCGCCGACGACCGCCTCGATGTCGGCCACGTCGAAGGCGTGCGGCAACAGCTCCGCCATCCGCAGCGGGCCGGCCTTCGACTCGACCAGGCACTCCGGGCCACCGTTCTCCCAGAGCAACTGCCGGCACCGGCCGCACGGCATCAGCGGCTCACCGGTCGCGTCGACGCAGGACATGGCGACCAGCCGCCCACCGCCGGTGGCGTGCAGCGCGGAGACCACCCCGCACTCGGCGCAGAGGGTCACGCCGTACCCGGCGTTCTCCACGTTGCAGCCGACCACCACCCGGCCGTCGTCGACCAGGGCCGC
This sequence comes from Micromonospora sp. NPDC051925, assembly GCF_044548625.1. NCBI lineage: Bacteria > Bacillati > Actinomycetota > Actinomycetes > Micromonosporales > Micromonosporaceae > Micromonospora > Micromonospora sp. NPDC051925. The sequence goes on from NZ_JBIUCH010000012.1 coordinate 179,467, forward strand.
CGCGCCGACCGGGAACTTGGAGTACGGCACGTAGGCGTGCCGCATCACCTCGGTGGCGGCAGCCCGCAGACGCTCCCAGTCGATCTCCATAACTCTGATTCTGCCGCATCCAGCCAGCGAACCTCATGACACGGCCTACACGCAGCGTGAAGCGGCCGACGGAGTGCACTCCGTCGGCCGCTTCACGCTCCAAAATGTCAGTAGTACCAACCCGAGCACGTCCAGCTGCCATCCGGCACCCAGGCGGAGCCGTTGTAGTGCGCATAGTCCCAGCAGAGTCGGTGACGGTCCGCGTCACCCGAGCTGTTCGTCGTGTGGGTCGTGTTCTTAGAGCCGGTGGCACCGCTGCCCATGGTAGCGGTGTACGCCGACTCCAGATAGTAACCGTACGGCGACTTGATATGACGCTCGATCTTGACCGAATAGCCCGGCGCTGTCGCATAGGTGCTGTCAACCACTAGTTGCCCCCACCGCTCACTGCAACTGCCGTCACCGATCAGCTTCCAGCCCTTCTCCCCGGAGTCCTCGTAATGGGCGTACTGCACCGTGCTGCAGGATGCCGCGGCCGGGCCAGCGGGCAGCACGACTGCCGTGAGACCGACAACGGCCCCGATCGCGGCGAATGCGATGCTCATACGTCGACTCTGCATTGCTTTCTGCACCTTCCCAATAGTTGCCGGTCACCATGACGTGACGTAACTGAGCCAAAGACTAGGAGGTCCAGCTATCGAATTGCCACCGTGCGACCACCTCCGGCCGACTAGCGAGCGATGGGAAAGCAGTGAGCGGACGATGAAGAGCAAGGTGTAGGTTCTCGGCAACTACCGAGGGTGCTTTCACCGGAGTCGTGCGACACCACCCGGTGCCACCATTCCCCGCCACGCTTGATCGGACACAGGTGAAGATGGCAGACGCCAAGGTGCTAGAGGCCCAGAAATGGGTCAACGCCACATACCAATCCGTGCCCTACTACAACCCGTGCCCAGAAAACGGCAAGACCGGCTGGGCCACCATGTACTCCCTCACTCGGGCGCTGCAGTACGAGCTCGGGATCGAGGTCCTTTCCGATGCTTTCGGTCCCACCACCATGTCTCGGCTCACCACACTCGGCGCCATCGGCCCTGACACCAGCAACGGAAACATCGTCAACATTGTGCAGTACGCCTTGTTTTGCAAGGGCTACTGGGGCGGCCCCGGCGACGGTGTGTACGGAACCGACACGGCCTCGGCCATCGGCCAGCTCAAGGCAGATGCCGGCTTGGACGCCTCGGACACCGATGTGCAGCCGAAGGTATTCAAGTCCCTCCTGACCATGGACGCGTACGTGTTGCTCTCCGGCGGCCGACCCGAGGTTCGGGAGATCCAACGCTGGCTCAACGGCCGCTACCTCGATAAGTCGACGTTCTTCATTGTGCCGTGTGATGGTCACTACTCCCGCGATGTGCAGCAGGCACTGATGAAGGCGATCCAGTACGAGGTCGGCATCCCCCAGGATCAGGCCAACGGCAACTTCGGCCCGGGTACGCAGCAGGGCCTGCGCGATCATCCCGTCATGCAGGGCTCATCCGGGATCTTTGTCCAGTTGTTCAGCGCCGCCTGTGTCTTCAACGGCGTGGTGCTCAGCGCGACGGGCCCTTACAACACGACCTTCAAGAACGTGTTCGACGCAGCACTCGCCACCTACGTACAGGAGTTTCAGCGATTCTCCGTGCTGACCGTCAACGGGCGTGGCGACTATCAGACGTGGGCTCAACTACTCGTCTCCACCGGCGATCCAGACCGACCGGCGCACGCCTGTGACACTCGTTTCCACATCAGCGAGAGTCGCGCTCGCGCACTCGTCGCATCAGGCTACTACACGGTCGGGCGCTACCTCGACGAGGACGAGCCGAAGAACCTGGAGAAGGAAATTCAACCCGGCGAACTCAATGCCATCTTCGCCGGCGGAATGCGAATGTTCCCGATCTCCCAGTACAACGGCCGCGGGCTTGAAGATTTTACCTACTCGCAGGGCTTCGATCATGCTTTGCGCGCTCACGCGCGAGCCCTCGGCTACGGATTCAACCGGGGAACAGTGATCTACTTCGCAGTTGACTACGACGCCACGGACGAGGAGATAACTAGCAATATCGTCCCGTACTTCAGAGGCGTGCAAGCCGGACTGTCGCGCCAAGGAAAGAGATACCTTGCCGGCGTCTACGGATCGCGCAACGTGTGCTCGCGGGTCAGCGACGAGACCTACGCTCGCTATTCCTTCGTTTCAGGAATGTCGTGGGGATTCTCCGGAAATCTTGGCTTCTCAATGCCGGCAAACTGGTCATTCAACCAAATCAAGGAGTTCAGCTACACAACGGGCTCCGATTCGTTCGACCTCGATCGTAACGTCCATCGCCCTTTCAGCGACCCAGGCGTAGGTGCCGAGAATGTTGGCGTCACGGGAACGCCAATCGAGCAATTCCTCACCTATATCGACCAACTTCAGGCCACTGCCGTGGCATACGCCAGGGGCGATGCCAACCGCCTGGTCTTGGATTTCCTCCGCTACCCGACCTATGATGGCGAGAGAAGTGGCTGGAACACGCTGCTCGACACCACCGGCGTGGATCAGGAATGGCTGTCATATGCACAGGCGAACGGTCCCCAGCGAAAGCCGGTCTTCGTTGACCCCGGCTACGGAGTGGAGATCAACGTTGACCATCTAGCCGCTACGGCCTGCGGGGTCTACGCGAAGGGAAGCGGCGGGCTGACGGCAAACGCTTCCGCCGGGTGGCGGGGAGACTTTGGCGGCTGGGGTGGCGACCTGACCACCTTCTATGCCGACTGGTGGAACAACGAGGACGAGTATGCCTCGGGCTACGCCTTCTGCATGGATCGGCTCGCGAAGATCAACGTCGTGTCCTCGTTCAGCTTTGGCGACCTTGTGGAGGATGTCGACGGCTACCTGCTCGGCATGGCGCTGCGCGGAGGATCGACCGTGAAGGCCACCCTGCGTGGTCACCTCGGCGGTACCGGCTACCTCACCCGGTTTCGGCAGTTCTTCACCAGGCGTTACAACGGCAGCACCACCGACGCAACCACTGCTGCCAGGACGTTGCTCCGCGGCACGCTCGATCTCGTGACGGACGCGTTGGGGACAGCCGCTGTTCAGAAGCAGACTGCGGGCGCTCTGCCACCAAGCGCGCTACCGGCGAGCAAACTGGACCCCTTCCTCAAGGGGTACGTTGACACTCTCCAGAATCTGGTCAACCAGGACGCCGGGCTGGCGCGCCTGCGCAACGTCCAGCGTTAGGCTCGACAAGGAGCGACCGTGCTCGCCTTAGTGATCGTCCTAGTCACCGTGCCCGTTCTCGTTCTGCCGATGGCCCGCGCACTGCACAGGGTCACTCGGAAAACCTTCACGCCGGTGAGGGAATGGGCGCGCACGGCCACCTACCTCCTGATCGCGGCCGGCGAGGCGTACCTTTTCGGTCTCGTGCACATGGAGTCGTACTGGGGCGTCAGCCCAGAGGATGCGTGCGTGTCCCGTTATGGCAACTGGGACGGCATGCACGGCGACGCCCGGTACTGGCCACTCGAGCGCAAGTGCACCGAGTACATCGACATGGTTCCCAGCTACGTCAACCCCCTCATCATCATCCTACTGATCGGGGCGCTCGCCTGCGCGCTCATCATGTCGGTCTATATCATCCGGCAATGCCGCACAAGTCCTTCCACTCCGTCGTGATATCCAATCCGCCGGCAAACAGACCAGGAGTACGAACAGATGACCGATTCTGAGGTTCCCGATAGCCGGTGGCGCCGTCGCCATGTTCTTGCTGCCGGGCTGGCCGGCGTGGGTACTCTCGCCTTCGCTGGCGGGCCCCCCGCTTCAGCAGCACCACCAACCACTGTCTCCACCCGCATGCGCTGGTCACGTGCCACCTCGCAGAACGGCTGGCCCATAGTCAACTCGGACGCGACTCACCTCTATCGCGTGGAGGGGTCCAATGCCTCGGTCGCCCTGTTGATCGGTGAGGTCGCAACCATCCTGCTCTACGTGGTCCGCAGGTTTCACTACGAAATAGGCGCGGTAGCCGTGGGCGCGGTCACCGGACACCGAGAGAGTCGTCGGATCTCGACTCCATACGAGTCGGACTATCTCTCCGGTACCGCGGTCGCCATCTGGCCGGACCGTTATCCGACCGGAGCCCGCGGCGGCCTCTTCACCCACGAGGTGGCGGTCGTCCGAGACATCCTTGCTGAGTGCGAGGGCGTCGTTCGCTGGGGCGGCGACCACCCGGCTTCGCCGAAGGAGGGACACTTCCAGATCGACGTACGACCCGGCAACGGCCGTCTGTTCCGGGTCGCCGCGAAGATCGGATCCTGGAATACCACGCCAGGAGTCGGAGCGGGTACGCCCAGCGACATCTACTCTCCGCGCCGCCACAGAGCCGCGTCCGACCTCGCCAAACTACAGCAGAGACCCGCCTGACCAGGAACCTCGCCAGCGCGGTTGGCTCGTGAAGCGTGACCGGGATCGCCCGGTCACGCTTTATGGCGATAAATGCCACTTGGACCAACCAACCAAGAACCTCTCCTTCCGTTAACAGATCTTGACAGGTAGTAGCCCCCTCCCGCAGGATGACGCGAGCATGCAGTGCAACAACCGCACGACACGGGGGTGTCTATGCGCTTTAGGATCTTGGGCGCGCCATGCGTCGAGAACGCCAAGGGGCTGAAGGCCCGACGCTCCACCATACTGGTGGCGATGCTGACGGTAAACGCCAACCGAAGTGTCTCCGTCGACAGACTGGTCGACGCCGTTTGGGAGGATCGGCCTCCAGCTACCGCTCGTGAGCAGGTCCAAAATTGCGTGTCAATGCTTCGGCGGGTATTAGGTGGAGGAGCGGACGCTGTCACCATCAGCCGAAGCGGTCGTGGCTACCAACTCAACGTGGATCCCAACGAAATCGACGCCCACTGTTTCGAGCACAATCTGGGTGCAGGGCGCGCACAGATGGCCGCAGGCCGCCCGGAGACGGCGGTGGCAACATATCGCGACGCTCTCGCAATATGGACCGGACCAGCACTCGACGGCATGGACGGGGTTGAGCTCCGGGCCTACGCACACCGCCTCGACGAACTGCGGGCAGCCGCTACCGAACGGCTAATCGAAACGCAGATCGAACTGGGACGCTTTGACGAAGCGGTGGCTGATCTGCGGTGCCTGACCCGACTTCATCCGGCGGACGAACGTTACCTGGTTCTGCTAATCGATGCCCTGCTACTGAGCCATCGACAGTCGGAGGCGCTAGCCGTCTACCGTGCCTTCACAAAGGGTCTGGCGGAGGAGTTCGGCAGCCACCCAGGGCCCTCAGCCCGAGAGGCGGAGCGCCGAATCCAGAAGGCGCTGGCCTACGACGCCCTGTCACCTACCGCAGACACCTCTCCTCGTCCAGTCGACATTGACGTGTCGCGCTCCTCCTCGATGCGACCAGATGAAGTGCAGCATGAATCCGAGTTGGTACGCCACCTCGAAGAGGCCATGTCACACATCCGCACGGCATATTCACTCCTCGATGTGGGCCGCAACAGCGGGCTTGTCGAGCGACTGTCAGGGCGGAGCAGGGTGGCCTGAGGTCCACCGAAGCCCAGGGTCGTTGCCCATGTCAGCCCTTGACGTACGGCTTGCCGTCGGCGGCGGGTGCCCGGACCCGACCGACCAGCCCGGCCACCGCCAGGATCGTCGCCAGGTACGGCAGCATCGCCAGGAACTGGCTGGGGATGCTGCTGCCGATCGCACCGAGGTAGGTGGCCAGCTGGTCGGCGAAGCCGAAGAAGAGCGCGGCGAGCAGCGCGCCGGTCGGGCTCCACCGGCCGAAGATCAGCGCGGCCAGGGCGATGAAGCCCTTACCGCCGATCATGTTCTTGGTGAAGCTGTAGAGCGCCAGGGTGTACGACGCGCCACCGATGCCGGCCACCACGCCGGCCAGCAGCACGTTGCGGTAGCGCAGGCCCAGCACCTTGACACCCAGGGTGTCGGCGGCGGTGGGGTGCTCGCCCACCGACCGGGTCCGCAGGCCCCACCGGGTACGAAACAGCGCCAGGTGGATGACCAGCACCAGCAGCAGCCCGAGATAGAGGAAGATGTTGCCCCGGAACAGCGCCGGACCGAGCAGCGGGATGTCGGACAGCAGCGGGATCTCCCAGTTGCCGAAGCGCGGCGCGCTGTTGTACTTCTCCGCGTTGGTCTGCATCAGCCGCTCGTAGAGGAAGCCGGTGACGCCGACCGCCAGCAGGTTGAGCACCACCCCCATGACGACCTGGTCGACGAGGTAGCGGATGGCGAAGACCGCCAGCAGCAGCGAGACGAGCGCGCCACCGATCGCGGCGGCGACCAGGCCCACCCAGACGCTGCCGCTGAGGCTGCCGAAGAGCGCGCCGCTGAACGCGCCCATCAGCAACTGGCCCTCGATGGCGACGTTGACCACCCCGGACCGCTCGCAGAGCACCCCGGCCAGGGCACCGAAGATCAGCGGCAGGGCCAGGATGAAGGTGCCCCGCACGATGTTGACCATCGGCATGAAGTTGCGGCCCTCGGGGGCGGCGGAGACCTGCCAGCACAGGAAGCTCAGCACGAAGGCGAGCAGACCGACGCCGAGCACCAGGGTGAACCAACGCTTCGGCACCCCGGCCAGCAGCGCGCCGCCGGCTGCGGCGGCGACGATCCCGAACAGGATCGCGCCCGTCGTGCCGTGGATCTCCAGCGCCGCGCCACCCTCGGTCTCGCTGAGGGTGAACCGGGCCTGCTGGCCGGTGGCGAGCGCCCCGAACAGCACGGCGGCGAGCACGCCCAGCGCCAGCAGGACCGCGCCGACCTTACGATGGCGGGTCCAGAAACCCTCGTCGACCACGGCCACGGCGACGTCGGGAACAGCGGTGGTGGACATGCCTCACCAGCCCTTCGCGAGGCTCGTCTGCAACCGGGCGGCGCGGGCGGCCCGGAGCTGGAAGATCGCCTTCACCAGGGCCGGCGCGGCGATGAAGATGACGATCAGCGCCTGGAGCACGGTGACCAGCTCCAGCGAGATCCCCGAGTACGACTGCATCCGGTTGCCGCCGGCCTGGAGCGCGCCGAAGAGCAGCGCGGCCAGCAGCACACCCCACGGCTTCACCCGGCCGAGCAGCGCCACCAGGATGCCGTCGAAGCCGATCTGCGCGATCACCAGCGGGGTCAGCGCGTTCGCGGTCGAGCCGAGCACCATCTGGCTGCCACCGAGGCCGGCGAGCATCCCGGCGATCACCATCACCAGCACGTACGCCTTGGTGACGCTGATGCCGGCGGTCCGGGCCGCGTCCGGGTTCGCGCCGACGGCCCGCAGCTCGAAGCCGAGCGTCGACCGGTTGAGCAGCCAGGCGATGCACCAGGTGGCCAGCACCGCGAGCAGGATGCCGGCGTGCACCCGCAGGTTGTCGCCGAGCAGCCGGGGCAGCGCGGCGGAGGAGTCGACCGGCCGGCTGATCGCGTCCGACCGGTCCGGGTTCTGCACCCCGTTCTGCACGATGATCCAGGACAGGAAGTAGACGGCGACGTAGTTGAGCATGATCGTGTTGATCACCTCGTGCGCGCCCGTCCGGGCCTTGAGGATGCCGGGGACGAAGCCCCAGACCGCGCCGCCGACGGCACCGGCGATCAGCGCGACGACCAGGTGCACCACCGGGGGCAGCGGCAGCGCGAAGCCGGCCACGGCGGCCAGGACGACACCCATCGTCGCCTGACCCTGGGCGCCGATGTTGAACAGGCCGCCCCGGAAGGCGAGCGCCACCGACAGGCCGGTGAAGGCCAGCGGCGCGGTGTACGTGAGCGTCTCCGAGATCGGGCCCATCGCGGCGGTGAAGCCGGACGCCTCCGGGTCGAAGATCGCACCCTTGAACAGGTTGGCGTACGCCTCGCTGACCACCGCCCAACTGGCGTTGAGCGCGTCGGCGGGGCGGGCCGTGATGTAGCCGTAGGTGGCCAGCACCTCCGGGTCCGACACGATGATCAGGACCGCGCCGACCAGCATCGCCAGGACCAACGCGAGGACGGTGACGGTCAACGTGTTGGCGGCCCAGAGGTTGTCCAGGAAGAGCCGGCCCAGCGCGGGCCGGGGCGCGGGCTGCTTCGGGGCGGTCATGCTGGCGGCACGGTCGGTCCGGCCGGCCGTGCTCAGCTCCGCCTCGGTCGCCGGCTGCTTGTCCGCGGAGCCGGACGCCGGGTTGGGGTCGCTCATGCCGTCACCTCGCTGCGCTCGGTGCCGGCCTGAGGCACCAGTGCGCCGGGTCGATGATTCGCTCGCTGGCGCTCGCTCATGCCTCGTCCTCGTTACCAGGGCTCTCGGGGGCCGGGGCGGTTCCGGCGGGTGCGTCCGGGGTGATGCCGGCCATCAGCAGGCCGATCTCCTCGCGCGGGGTGTCCGGGCCGACGATGCCGATGATCCGGCCCCGATACATCACCGCGATCCGGTCGGCGAGGCCGATCACCTCGTCCAGTTCGCTGGAGACGACCATGACGGCGGTGCCGACGTCCCGCTCGCGGATGACCCGGCTGTGGATGAACTCGATCGAGCCGACGTCCACGCCCCGGGTGGGCTGGGCGGCGATGAAGAGCTTCAGTGGCCGGGACAGCTCCCGGGCCACGATCACCTTTTGCTGGTTGCCGCCGGACAGGGTGCCCACCGCCGCGTCCGCCGACGGGGTACGCACGTCGAACTGTTCGATCCGCTCCTTCGCCGACGTCGCGATCGCGTCCGGACGCAGCGCCAGGCCCTTGCCGAACGGCGGCCGGTCGTAGATGTCGAGGACCAGGTTCTCGGCGACGCTGAACTCCTTGACCAGGCCGTCGACGCTGCGGTCCTCGGGCACGTAGCCGACCCCGGCGCGGAGCACCTTCTTGGTGGACCAGCCGTGGATAGGCTGACCGTCGAGGGTCACCGAGCCGCCGAGCGTCGGCCGCAGCCCCATGATCGCCTCGATCAGCTCGGTCTGCCCGTTGCCCTGCACTCCGGCGATGCCGAGCACCTCACCGGCGCGTACGGTCAGGTCGATGCCGTCCACCGCGCGGATCTGCCGGTCGTCGTCGACGACCAGGCCGGCGACCTCCAGGATCGGCCGGCCCGGGGTGGCGGGCTGCTTGTCCACGGTGAGCCGGACGTTGCGGCCGACCATCAGCGCGGCCAACTCGTCCCGGCTCGCCTGCGGGGCGGCGGTGCCGACGGTCCGCCCCCGCCGGATCACGGTGATCCGGTCGGCGATGGCCTTGACCTCGCCGAGCTTGTGGGTGATGAAGACGATCGACTTGCCGGCCGCCTTGAGCGACCGCATGACCGTGAGCAGCTCCTCGGTCTCCTGCGGGGTGAGCACGGCGGTCGGCTCGTCCAGGATGAGCAGGTCGACGTCGCGGGTGAGTGCCTTGACGATCTCGACGCGCTGCTGGATACCGACCGGCAAGTCCTCGATCACCGCGTCCGGGTCGACCCGCAGGTTGTACCGCTCGGAGACCTCGGCCACCTCACGGCGGGCCCGCCGCCGGTCCAGGAAGCCGACGATGCCACCCCGGACCTGCTCGGCGCCGAGCATGATGTTCTCGGTCACGGTGAAGACCGGCACCAGCATGAAGTGCTGGTGCACCATGCCGATCCCGGCGGCGATCGCGTCGCTGGGGCCCTTCAGCTTCAGCGGCTGGCCGTCGACCAGGATCTCGCCCTCGTCGGGCTGGTAGAGCCCGTAGAGCACGTTCATCAGGGTCGACTTGCCCGCGCCGTTCTCGCCGAGCAGGGCGTGGATCTCTCCAGGCTCCACCGTCAGGTCGATGTGATCGTTGGCGACCAGATCACCGAACCGCTTGGTGATGCCGCGCAGTTCGAGTCTCAGCGCAACCTCCTGGAGTGCGAGCGATGGTGCAGCGTAGCTGCCGGTCGGCCGGTCTCCGGAGGGTGCCGGCCGACCGGGGAGCGGACCGGCCGCCCCGACGCCCGTGGGATCACCCACGTACGCCGGGACGGCCGGTCGTCATGCCTGGTGCCCGCCGGCCTCCGCTGCCGATGATCTCACCGCGGCGGCCGGCGCGGCGATCACTTGGTCGGCTGTGCCTTCGAGGTGACCGTGATGGTGCCGGCGGCGATGTCCGCCTTGATCTTCTCGACCTCGGCCTTGAGGTCCGCCGGGACCTTGCTGTCGAACTCGTGGTACGGGGCGATCGAGACACCGTTGTTCGCCAGGTTGCCCACGAAGCCCGGGGTGGCGGCGAGCTTCTCGCCACCGGCGGCCTTGACCACGGCCTCCTTGACGGCGTCCGGGATGTTCTTGACCACGGTGGTCAGCAGCGCCGCGCAGTCCGGGGTGCTCTCGCAGCCGTCAACGTCGACCCAGACGACCGAGTACTTGCCACCCGAGGCCTTCGCCGCGGAGGTGGTGCCGAGGCCCGCGCCACCGGCGACCGGCATGACGATGTCCGCGCCCTGGGCGACCAGCGCGTCGGAGACCTTCTTGCCCTCGTCCTGCTTGTCGAAGGAGTTCGAGAACGAACCCTTCTGGGACGCCTTGTCCCAGCCCAGCACCTGGACGTTCTTGGTCTTGGCCTTGTTGTAATAGGCCACACCGTCGACGAAACCGTCCATGAAGATGGTCACCGGCGGGATCGGCATGGCGCCGTAGGTGCCGACCTTGCCGGTCTTGCTCATCCCGGCGGCCAGGTAACCGGCCTGGAAGGCGGCCTGGGCGGTGTCGAACTGCATCGGGTAGACGTTGGCGTCGCCCGGCTTGGCGTCGACGATGCCGAACTGCTGGTTCGGGTTCGCCTTGGCGATCTTGGAGGTGGCGTCCGACATCAGGCCACCGACGGCCAGGATGAAGTCGCACTTCTGGTTGACGTACCCGGTCAGGTTGACCTCGTAGTCCGCCTCGGCCTTGGACGCGACGTACTTGATGTCAATGTTGTCGTTGGCCTTCTTGGCCTCCTCCAGGCCCTTCCAGGCGGAGGTGTTGAACGACTTGTCGTCGATGCCGCCGACGTCGGTCACCATGCAGGCGCTGTACTTCTTGGCGCCGCTGCCACCGGCGTTGTTGTCGTCCTCGGGGGCCTCACCACATGCGGCGGCACCCAGCACGAGCCCACCCGCCACGACAGCGGAGGCGATCCGCATCCCACGCACAGAGCGCAAGACGTCTCCTTCCATTGCACACCGCCTTGTGCGGTGGCAGCCCTTGACCGACCAGCGCTGTGCTGCCGGCATCCCACGTTACGGACGGGAGCGTACGCCCGCGCCCACCCAGCGGCCGCCAATCGTGCACGACTGTTGAACGCTCGTTATCCCGGCGTAACCCTGGGGTGGGGCACATCACCCATCGTGCTGGCAATGACCAGGTAGGTGTCGCGAACGTCCGTTTCCCGGTGACCCCGCCGACCCCGGCCGACTACCGCCAGAACACCGCCACGGCGGCCGTGACCAGGGTCAATCCGATGATCGCCAGGAAGTGACCACGGGCCACCTGCTCCCGCTTACGGGAAAAGAAGACCATGACGAAGATGAGCAGGGCCAGCACCAACTTGGTAACAAGCTTCGCGGGGGCCGGCTCGTCGCCGTCGCGCAGCGGCGCGGACAGGCCGAGGCCGGTCAGCAGCTGGATCACCGCACCCCAGAGCATCGCCGCGTTGATCCGCAGCCGGCCGCTGACGTACTGGGCGACCGCACCGCCGAGCAGCAGCGCGAACCCGATCAGATGGACATAGAGAAGGATCAGTCGAAGAGCTTCCACGCCGGCCATCCTCCCCCATCAACGACGCTTCGTAGTAGGTGCCCCACCAGCTGAGTTCAATCCGTGATCTCCGCCGGTCGCCACGACAGGCCGGCATCAGAAGTGCCAGACCTGGAAGGTCGGGCCGTCGCCGGGAAGGGTCACCGCGCCGTCGGCGTCGGGGCGCAGGGCCGCCGCGCCGCCGTAGATGTTCTCCCCCGCCGCAAGTCCGACCAGCCGCACCGGCGGGGCCGCCGCCCGACGGGCCAGCACCAGCGCCGTGCCGGTCGTCGCCTCGCGCAGGAAGACCAGCGTGTCGGCGTCCGCGTGCACCCAGCGCAGCCCGCCGTGCCGCAGCGCCGGGGTGTCCCGGCGCAGCGCCAGCAACGCCCGGTACGCGGCGAACGTGCCGGCGTCCCAGCGCTCCGGCCGGTGCCACGGCATCGGGGTACGCGAGCCCTCGCCGTTGCCGCCGGTCAGGCCCAGCTCGTCGCCGGCGAACACGACCGGGGTGCCGGGCATGGTGGCGAGCAGCCCGGCGGCCACCTCCTGCCGGGCGGCGTCCCCGACCACGGTGCGGATCCGGGCCGAGTCGTGTGAGCCGAGCAACTGCCACGAGTGGGTGTACGACCGCCAGGAGATCAGCGACCGGAAGCTGTTCATGGTGGCGAGCACCGCGTGGGCGTCCCGCCGCCGCACGCCACCCGGTGTCCCGAGGAAGTTCGGCACCGGCTCGTCGCCGTCCCGCGGCAGGCCGGCGACCCGCGACGAGCCGCCCGGCCGTGACGGACCGACGTCCCGTGACGAGCCGCCGGGCCGCGGTGACGCGCCCTCGTGCCGCAGCCAGGACCAGATCGGGTCGGTGAAGCCCACGTAGTTCATCGTGCCGTGCCAGCCGTCGGAGTCCAGGTCGCCGGTGTGGTCGTGGCCGTGCTCGGCGAGCAGCAGCCCGTCGGCCCGGGTCTGTGCGACCACCTCCCGCAGCAGCTTCGCCACCTCGTGGGTGTAGGCGTCCGCGCCGCGCCGGCCGGTCATGTTGGCCACGTCGACCCGCCAGCCGTCGAGCCCGTACGGCGGGCGCAGCCAGCGGCGCAGCAACGAGTCCGCAGCGGTGGCGAAGCGGTGACGCAGTTCGGCGCTGCCCCAGTTGAGCTTCGGCAGCGACCGCACCCCGTTCCACGACTCGTAACCGCACCCGGAGCCGTCCCCGTCGAAGTAGTACAGCTCCCGTTCGGGCGCGCGGACGTCGGCGAGGGCGCGGGTGAACCACTCGTGCGCGTCCCCGGTGTGGTTGCTGGTGATGTCGCCGAGCAGCCGCCAGCCCCGGGCCCGGACGGCGTCGGCCAGCCGGACCAGTGCCGCGTCCCCGCCGAGCAGCGGGTCGACGGTGTCGAAGCTGGCCGCGTCGTACCGGTGGTTGGAGCGGGCCGGGAAGATCGGCGTCAGGTAGACGGTGTTGACGCCGAGCCGGTCCAGGTGGTCCAGCCGCTCGGTGATGCCGTCCAGGTCGCCGCCGTAGAACTGGCGGGGGGTCTCCGGGCCGCGCCCGATCACCGGGGTGTCCCAGTCGCAGGGGATCGCCCAGTCCGGCGGGGTCCGGCCGTCGGCGGCGGCGGACCGGGCGAACCGGTCGGGGAAGATCTGGTAGATCAGCGCGTCCCGGGCCCAGGCCGGCGGCGGGGCATGGCTGACCAGCTTGAAGTCGCCGTGGTCGGGCACGTCGTGGTCGACCTGGCCGGCGGCGTTGAGCCAGCGGTAACCGGTCGTCCCGGTGAGCATGAACCGGTAGTTGCTGACCGGGTTGCGGACCTCGACGTCGGCCCGCCACCAGACGTCGTGGCCGTCCCGGCGGTCGACGGTGGCCTCGACGAAGCGCGGTTCACCGTCCCCGGTGGTCCGGACGTGCACCTGCCGGACATCGGTGCCGTCGGGGACCCGGACGAAGACCGGCACCGTCTGACCGAGGGCGGGTTCCTGCTCGGGTACGTACAGGGCGGACCCGTCGTGGTGCGGGTGCAGAGACATGTCAGGACCTTTCTCCGATTCACCCTTTGACGGCCCCGGCGGTGAGGCCGGAGACGATGTAGCGCTGGAGCAGTTGGAAGACCAGCACCGTGGGGATCGCGGTGAGCAGGGTGCCCGCCGCGAAGATCCCGAAGTTGTTGTTCCGCTCCCCGGCCACCAGGCCGAACATGCCGACCGCGAGGGTCTTCGACTCGGTGTCGGTGAGGAACACGTTGGCGATCATGAACTCGTTGATCGTGCCGATGAACGACAGCAGCGCGGTCACCGCCAGGATCGGCGCCACCAGCGGCAGCATGATCCGGAAGAAGACCTGGGCGTGGCTGGCGCCGTCCATGGTGGCCGACTCGTCCAGCTCGCGGGGCAGGGTGTCGAAGAACCCCTTCATCAGCCAGGTGTTCATGCCCAGCGCGCCGCCCATGTAGAGCAGGAACAGGCCCCACGGGGTGTTGAAGCCGATCGACGGCCACAGGTCGGTGACCCTGGTGAAGATCAGGAAGATCGCCACGATCGCCAGGAACTGCGGGAACATCTGGATCAGCAGCAGGGTCAGCAGCCCGAACCGCCGTCCGGCGAAGCGCATCCGGGAGAACGCGTAAGCCGCCAGCGAGGACAGGAAGATCGACACGAAGCTCGCCCCGCCCGCGATGAGCAGCGAGTTGAGGAACCAGTGGCCGAACTCGGTCCGCGCGAACAGGTTGCCGAAGTTCTCCAGCGAGGCCCCGGTCGGCAGCAGCTCGGTCGAGGAGAGGGTGCCGAGCGGGTTGAGCGCCGCGGAGAGCACGAACAGGATCGGGAAGAGGCTGAACGCCACCGCCAGCACGCCGACGACGTGCCGCCAGCCGACCTGGGTGAACCACCGGTTCCCCCGCCGGCCGGTTCCGCCGCGTCGACTCGGCACAGCATCCGGCTGAGCAGCCCGCGAGCGGCCGGCGTGCATCCGGGCAGCGCCCGGGTCGGCAGCCTCCGGGTAGGTCGTCACGAGTAGACCTCCTCCTGCTGGCGGGTACGGCGGAAGCTGATCGCCGAGACCGTGGCCACGATCGCGAAGATGAAGATCGACACTGCGGCGGCCAGGCCGAACTCGGCGCCCTGGGCACCGAAGGCCAGCCGGTAGGTGTAGGTGATCAGCAGGTCGGTGGCCCCGTTGGTCGGGTTGTCCGGCGCGAACGGGCCGCCTTCGGTGGTGAACCAGATCGCGTTGATGTTGTTGAAGTTGTACGCGAACGACGCGATCAGCAGCGGGGAGAGCGCGACCAGCAGCAGCGGCAGGGTGACCGCCCGGAACGACTGCCACGGCGACGCGCCGTCGACCGAGGTGGCCTCGGTCAGCTCCCTCGGGATGGCCTGGAGCGCACCCGTGGCCACCAGGAACATGTACGGGTACCCCAGCCAGAGCTGCACCAGCAGCACCGCGAGCCGGGCCGACCAGGCCCCACCGAACCAGTCGACGCCGAGGCCGAACAGGTTGTTGATCAGGCCGAAGTCGGTGTTGAACATGTCCCGCCAGACCAGCAGCATCGCGAACGACGGCATGGCGTACGGCAGGATCAGGAAGACCCGGTAGAGGTTGGTGCCCCGCATCCGGGGCGAGTGCAGCGCCAGTGCGATCGCCATGCCGAGCAGGAAGGTCAGGCCGGTCGAGCCGATCGCGAAGGCGAAGTTCCACAGCAGGGTGCCGAAGAACGGGCCGGAGATGGTCGAGTCGGTGAGCACCCGGGCGAAGTTCTTCAGCCCGACGCCGACCTGCCAGCCCTGGGCGAGCCGCTCGCCGTCGGCGGCGACGAAGGCGCCGGCCGCCGCGTCCGCCGTCCAGGTCCGGCCGGTCTCGGTGTCCTTGACGCAGTCGCACGCCGCGTCGTACGCCCGGATGGCCTTGCCCTCGTAGGCCCGGGACAGGCCGGTGGAGCGCAGCGCGCCGCCCGAGGTCGGCACCACCAGGTCGGTGATCTCCTGGCTCCGCACGCTGGCCTGGCCGAAGTTCAGCACGGTGTAGCCCCGGGCGGCGGTGACCTTGCCGCCGGGCGCGACGGTCACGTCGGCGGCGTCGAGCGGACGCAGCCCGCCGGCGTCACCGGCCGAGACCGTGCCGGTCGTCGGGTCGGTGACCAGGAAGACCAGTGGCCCGGTGGCCGGGTCGCCCTCGGTGGCGACGGAGAGGGCGTACTCGGCGGAGCCGGGGACCTGCCTGACCGAGGAGCTCTGGATGGCGACGATCGCGTCGTCCTTGGAGCCGCGGTGGCCGTCGCCGAAGTTCGTGAACGCGGTGCTCGCGGTGTAGAGCACGGGGAAGACCTGGAAGGCGATCAGGAAGATCGTTCCCGGCACCAGGTACTTGGCCGGGATGTGCCGGCGGGTGAGGTAGAGGTAGAAGAGGCCGGCGGTGGTGGCCATCAGGACGGCCAGCCCGACCCAGAGTTCGGCGGCGATGAGCGGGAAGGCCGCCCAGATCGCGAGCCCGGCCACCAGGCCGAGCAGGACCACCTTGACGACCAGACCGGTCGCGGTGATCGGCGCGTGGTTCCGCGCGGTACGGGGCGTGCCCGGGAGCCCGGAGCGGACGGGCCCCCGACCCGGGGCCTGCTGGGCAGACCCCGGGCCGGACAGCGTGCTCATTACTTGATCTGACCCGAGATCGTCTTGCCGGCGGCGGTGACGGTCTTCGTCGGGTCGGCACCGCCGATGACGGCTGCCTCCGCCTTGCCGAACGGGTCCCAGATCGCGGCCATGGCCGGGATCGCCGGCAGCACCTGGCCGTTCCTACCCGCCTCGGAGAACTTGGCCAGGTCCGGGTCGGTGCCCTTGACCTGGTCGAACGCGGCGGTCAGCGCCGGCGGGCGCGGCTCGGCCTGGTACAGCGCCACGGCCAACTCCGGCTTGGTGACGTAGTTGGTGACGAACTCCTGGGCCAGCGCCTTGTTCTTGCCCTTGGCCGCGACGTAGAACGCCTGGACGCCCACGAACGGCTGAGCCTGCTTGCCACCGGCGAAGCCGGGGACCGGGGAGATGTCGTAGGCGATGTTGGCCTTCTTGGCGTCGGCGATCGCCCACGGGCCGGAGACCAGGAAGGCGCACTTCTTGCCGGTGAAGGTGGCGATCGAGTTCTCGCCGGTGATGGAGCGCTTCAGCGCGCCGTCGCCCTTCTCACCGAGCTTGCCGATCTTCGTGAACGCCTCGATCGACTCCGGCTTGCCCACGCCCAGGTCCTTCGGGTCGTAGTCGCCGTTGGCCGCGGTCCCGAACAGGTAACCGCCGGCCGAGGTGTACAGCGGGTACACGTGGTAGGCGTCGCCGTTCTGGCCGGACTGGAGGCAGAGGATCTCGCTGGCCTTCTTCTCGGCCTTGAGCCGCTTGCCGGTGGCGACCAGGTCCTCGATCGTCTTCGGCGCCTCGGGGGCCAACGCGGTGTTGCGGATCAGCGCGATGTTCTCGGTGGCGTAGGGGACGCCGTAGAGCTGACCGTTGAAGGTCACCGCCTTGATCGCGGTCTCGTTGAAGCCGCTGCGCTGCTCGGCAGCGAGCTGCACCGGGTCGATCGCGCCGTTGGAGACCAGGTTGCCGATCCAGTCGTGCGCGCCGACCACGACGTCCGGGCCGCTGCCCTGCTGGGAGGCGGTGACGAAGTTCGTCTGGAGGTCCTTGGAGACGGCCTGCACCTCGACGGTGACCCCGTTCTCCTGGCCGAACTTCTCGGCGAACGGCTTGAGCGCCGCGGTCCGCTTGTCGTCCGCCCAGATGACGAGCTTGCCGCTCGCGGCCTGGGGGGTGGCCTTCGTGGCCGGCTCGTCGTTGCTGTTGTCGCCGCCGCAGCCCGACGCGGCGAGCGCCAGGCCGAGAACGGTGACCACACCCGCGGTACGGATGCGCATCGGTACTCCTGTCGTCATGGCGAACCGCCGGGGGAGGGCGGCTCGCCGTGGAAACCCACTGAAAGTTCTTGCCAACCGGCGCCGGTCAGGCCGCGCCGCTGCTGTCATGTGTTGCCGGGACGTTAGCAAGAGGTTGCAGGTGATGGAAGGGCTTGCAGAAGAGTACGCAAGAACTTGCCCTTGAGCTAAAGTGCCGCCATGCGCGCTCGACTGTCCGACATCGCCCAACAGGCCGAAGTCAGCGAGGCCACGGTGTCGCGGGTGCTCAACGACCGCCCCGGCGTGGCCCCCGAGACCCGGCAGGCCGTGCTGACCGCTCTCGACGTGCTCGGCTACGAGCGTCCCGCCCGACTGCGCAAGCGCAGCGCCGGACTCGTCGGCCTGGTCGTGCCGGAGCTGGAGAATCCCATCTTCCCCGCGTTCGCCCAGGTGATCGAGTCGACCCTGGCGCAGAGCGGGTTCACCCCGGTGCTGTGCACCCAGACCCCCGGCGGGGTCACCGAGGACGAGTACGTGGAGATGCTGCTGGACCGGCAGGTCTCCGGCATCGTCTTCGTCTCCGGCCTGCACGCCGACACGGCGGCCAACCACGACCGGTACCGCGCGCTGATCGCCCGGCCGCTGCCCGTCGTCATGATCAACGGGTACGCCCCCGGCATCGCCGCGCCCTTCGTCTCCTGCGACGACCGGGAGGCCACCGAGCTGGCCGTGGCCCACCTGGTCGCGCTCGGGCACCGCCAGATCGGCCTGATCACCGGCCCGGACCGGTTCGTGCCGGTGCAGCGCCGGGTGGCCGGCTTCCGGGCCGCGATGACCCGCCTCGGCCCGACCGGCAGCGAGCTGGACGCGCTCGCCGAGCTGTCCCTGTTCGGCGTCGAGGGCGGCGAGGCCGCCGCCGGTCGACTGATCGAGCGCGGGGTCACCGGGATCGTCTGCGGCTCCGACCTGATGGCGCTGGGCGCGGTCCGGGCCGCCCGGCAGCGCGGCATGTCCGTCCCCGGCGAGCTGTCGGTGGTCGGCTACGACGACTCGCCGCTGATGGCCTTCACCGATCCGCCGCTGACCACCATGCGGCAACCGGTGGCCGCGATGGCGGTGGCCGCGGTCCGGGCCCTGGTCGACGAGATCAACGGGCACGCCGCCCCGCACTCGGAGTACCTGTTCCGCCCGGAGCTTGTGGTACGCGGGTCGACCGCGGTGGTGCGGCAGGCGGGCCCCGGCCGGCACCACCCGACACCTCCCGCCCTCGCCGTCCCCGCCTGACAGAGCCCTCACCTCCCGGCCCTCCCGAGGACACGCCTCCCGGGTGCCGGGCGGTACGTGGCATCCCGTTTGGTGGGACCACCCGGATCGGGACACCACCCTGGCAGCGGGTGACGGACGTCATTTCTTGCGCAAGGACTGCTTGACGCTTGCAGCATCCGGCCGGCATTCTCTCAGCACCCGCGTCCGTCACCCACCGCCGCGCGGGTCACCACCGGCCCGCCACAGAACGGGGATCTCCACCGATGACCGCCGCCACCCACCCCGCGCAGCCGGTTTCCGACGACGACTGGTGGCGCTCCGCGGTCGTCTACCAGGTGTACGTCCGCAGCTTCGCCGACGCGAACGGCGACGGCGTCGGCGACCTCCAGGGCATCCGGCAGCGGCTGCCCTACCTTCGCGACCTCGGCGTGGACGCGCTCTGGCTGACCCCGTTCTACACCTCGCCGCAGATCGACGCCGGCTACGACGTGGCCGACTACCGGGACGTCGACCCGCTCTTCGGCACCCTCGCCGACTTCGACGCCATGATCGCCGACGCGCACACGCTGGGCCTGCGCATCATCGTGGACCTGGTGCCGAACCACACCTCCAGCGCGCACCCGTGGTTCACCGCCGCGCTCGCCGCCGCCCCCGGCTCGCCGGAGCGCGCCCGCTACCTCTTCGCCGACGGCAAGGGCACACACGGCGAGCTGCCCCCGAACGACTGGGAGAGCATCTTCGGCGGCCCCGCCTGGACCCGACTGCCCGACGGCCAGTGGTACCTGCACCTGTTCGACCCGGCCCAGCCGGACCTGAACTGGCGGCACCCGGAGGTGCGGTCCGAGTTCGCCGACGTGCTCCGCTTCTGGCTCGACCGGGGCGTCGACGGGTTCCGGATCGACGTGGCCCACGGCATGATCAAGGCCGACGGGCTGCCGGACGTCGGCTTCAACTCGATGACCACCGGACGGCGTCAGTCGGAGCTGCTCGGCAAGGGCCGGCTGCCCTACTTCGACCAGGACGAGGTGCACGACATCTACCGCGCCTGGCGGCCGATCCTGGACAGCTACCCCGGCGGCCGGATGGCGGTCGCCGAGGCGTGGGCGGAGACCCCGCAGCGGCTGGCCCGCTACATCGGCCCGGACGAGCTGCACCAGGCCTTCAGCTTCGACTTCCTCGACGCCACCTGGTCGGCCGACTCGTTCCGCAAGGTGATCGACACCGCGCTGGCCGAGTCGACAATCGTCGGTGCGCCGACCACCTGGGTACTGTCCAACCACGACCGGCAGCGGCACGTCACCCGGTACGGCGACGGCGAGATCGGCCTGCGCCGGGCCCGTGCCGCCGCCCTGCTGATGCTGGCCCTGCCCGGCTCCACCTACCTCTACCAGGGCGAGGAGCTGGGCCTGCCGGAGGTGCTGGACCTGCCCGACGCGCTGCGCCAGGACCCGGCGTTCCTGCGTACCGGTGAGAGCCGCGACGGCTGTCGGGTGCCGATCCCGTGGAGCGGCGAGCTGGCCCCGTACGGCTTCGGTCCGGAGGGCAGCGCGCTGAGCTGGCTGCCGGCCCCGGCGACCTGGCGTGCCCTCTCGGTGGCCGCCCAGACCGGTACGCCCGGCTCGACGTTGGAGCTGTACCGCGCCGCGCTACGGGTCCGGCACGAGCACCCCGCGCTGGCTGCCACCGCCGCCGAGGTGGTCTGGTTGGAGACCGGGCCCGGCGTGCTGGCGTTCCGCCGGTCCCTGGACGGCACCGCGCTGACCTGCGTGGTCAACCTCAGCGGCGCCCCGGTGCGGGTCGACGGGTACGGCCAGCCGGTGGTGGCCAGCGCTGACCTCACCGCGCAGGACGCCGGACACGTCCTGCCGGTGGACGCCGCCGCGTGGTTCGAACGGCGCTGAGCCGGGTAACCCGCCTTTGACCTGGTCGTCCGTTGTGCCCCGCGCCGACGGGCGACTGGGCTGCCGACCCCTTGTGGTGGGGGGGTGAGGTGGCACCGGTGTCCCGGGGAGCCCGCTTCCCGGGACACCGGTGCTCCACCGGACACCCTCACCGCTCGCGCAGCAGCCCGGCGATCCGCCCGAAGCCCGCCCGCACCTCCGCCTCGGTCGGCGCGGGCAACGGCTCCGGCTGCTCCGCACCGGCGGCAGCCGGCTCCCACTGGTCGTCGACGACGTCGTCGAAGTCGCCGTAGAGGTCGGACGCCTCGATCCGGGCGGCCTCGTCGTCGGCAGCCAGCTGCGCGGCGGCGATCTCGCCCCGGATCTCCTCGGCCGACAGCGCCGGCAGCAACGGCTCGACCACCGCCATCAGCTGTTCCTCGGCCACCACCGCCTCGGCCAGGGCCAGCGCGTGCGGGCGCTCGTACGGGCCGCAGACCACCGGTTCCCACTCCGCCGGGTCGGCGAGCGGGCCGAACGTGATGATCCACGGCAGGTCGAGCATCGGCGAGTCGTCCGGCAGGTCCAGTGTCACGAGTGCGCCCACCGGCTCATCATGGTCGGTCCGGCCGGAGCCCCGGGTGGCATTTGCCCCATTCATCTTTTCCCCGGCTGTCGGCCTTCCGCTTCCACCCCCGGCGTGGCCATCCCCCGCACGGCCCGTGGCCGAGATCGGGGCAGGCACCGCGACCCGGATCGAGGCCGGGCACGGCGGCCGGGATCAGGCCGGGGGCGGGGTGCCCAGGGCGGCGCGGACCAGGGCCAGCGCCCGGTCGGGCGGGACGCCCAGCCGGGCCGCCTCCTCGGCGTAGGAGGTTGCCGCCCGCTGCAACCGGTCCGCCGCGTCGTCCCGCCCCGGGGCGACGAAGCTGCCGTGCCGGCCCCGGGTCTGCACCAGCCCGGCCGACTCCAGCTCGCGGTAGGCGCGGGCCACCGTGTTCACCGCCAGCCCCAGCTCGGCGGCGAACTGCCGGACCGGGGCCAGCCGGGTGCCCACCGCGAGCCGGCCGTCCCCGATCATCGCGGCGAGCTGCCCCCGCACCTGCTCGTACGGGGGCACCGCCGAGTCCGGGTCGATCTCGACCGGCATCAGCCCGCCCCTCCCGGGGTACCCGGATCGGTCTCCTCGTCTACGCCGGCCTCGACGTTGACCTGCCGCATCACCGCCCCCTCGGAGAGGTCGACCACCCGGCCGTGCCGGCTGGTGGCGGCGAGCGCGGCGCCGAAGAGCACCAGTTGGTTGAGCAGGTACAGGTAGAGCAGCACGGCGACCGCGCCGGCGACCACCGCGTACGCCGGGTTCCGTTCGGTCCGCACGATGTAGAACCGCCCGACCGTGTTGAGCAGGGTGATCCCGACCGCGACCAGCAGCACCACCGGCCGCAGTCGCCGCCGGCTCATCCGCAGCCGGGGCACCGCCACCAGCAGCGCCGTCGCCAGCACCGCGTTGACCAGCACGCTGAGCACGGCGCTGACGGTGGTCAGCCCCACCGAGCCGGTGGCCCGCAGCAGGAGCCGCAGCACCGACTCCAGGGCGTCCACGGCCGCCACCGAGATGCCGAGCATGACGAAGACGAGCAGCAGCACGCCCAGGTCCACCAGCCGGCGCACCACCAGGTTGCCCGGTTGCTGGTTGAAGCCGTACATCAGCCGCTGCGACGACCGGATCGCCTCCACCCAGCCGGTCCCGGTGAAGACCAGGATGACCAGGCCGACCACGCCGACCGCGTTGCTGCTCTCGGCGATCTGCTGCGGGTCGAGGAAGGGCAGGTTGTCCCGCAGGAACTGCGCCACCGCGTCGGCGACGTCGTCGTTGTCCTCCAGGATCGCCCCGAAGACCGAGTACGCGACCAGGGCGAGGGCGAAGACCGCGAAGAAGCCGTAGTAGGCGATCGCGGCGGCCAACCGACCGCCGAGCACCTCGCCGTAGAGGTCCACCGCCCGCCAGACGTGGTCGAGTCGGGGCCACCGGTGCCGGGCCACGGTGAACCGGCGGTCGATGCCGGCCGTCCACCGGCCCCACGCGTCCACCACGTCATCCTCGCCGATCTGTCGTCGCCGGGCCGGTCAACCGACCAGCGGCGGGAGGGGTGCCGCCCCACCGGACACCGGCGGGGTGTTGGAAGCGGCCACCGACGGGCGGGTCAGCCGCCGAGCCGGAAGTCCCGGCGCGGCTGCCACCGGGTCTGACCGCTGTGCGAGAAGAGGGTGAACGCCTCCACCTCGAACATCGCCGAGAAGTCGGCGAGATCCTCGTACGCCCGGTCCAGCGCCTCGGGGGCGACGTCCTGGGCCACGGTGACGTGCGGGTGGTACGGGAAGCGCAGCTCCCGGTGCAGGTGCGGAGCGGCGTTGATGGCGGCGGCGAGCAGCTCGCACTCGCTGATCCCGGCCGCCACCGCGACGAAGACCACCTGGGTCACCGGCCGGAACGTGCCGGTGCCCCGCAGGTGCAGGGTGAACGGCAGGTGGGCGGCGGCGACCTCGACCAGGTGCGCCTCGACCGCGCCGAGCGCGGCCACCGGGATCTCGGTCGGGCCGAGCAGGGTCACGTGCGCCGGGACGACCTGCGGGTCGCCTGTCTGCACCCGACGCCGGGTGAGCAGCTCACCCCAGGGCTGCGGGATGTCCACCGCGATCCCGATCTGGATGGTGTCGCCGGCCACCGGCACCCCGTCCCTGCGATCCACGCTTCGCGCCACCCCTCCGGCCATCGTCTCGACCCGTACCGCCGCACCAACCACCGCTACTCGAAGTGGACCGGCGCAAGGAACCCGACCCGCTCGTACGCCGTCCGCAGGGTCGGCACCGTGACCGCACGGGCCTTCTCCGCACCGGCGGCGAGCAGCTTGTCCAGCTGGGCGGGGTCGTCGAGGTAGCTCCGGGTGCGCTCCTGGATCGGGGTGACGAACTCGCGGACCACCTCGCCGAGGTCCTTCTTGAGATCGCCGTAGCCCCGGCCCGCGTACGCGGCCACCAGGTCGTCGATGCTCCGGCCGGAGAGCGCGGAGTAGATGGTCAGCAGGTTGGACACCCCGGGCTTGGTCACCGCGTCGAAGACGATCTCCCGACCGGTGTCGGTGACCGCCGAGCGGATCTTCTTGGCCGAGCGGGCCGGATCTTCCAACAGGTCGATGATGCCGGCCGGCGAGGACGACGACTTCGACATCTTCGCCGTCGGCTCCTGAAGATCGGTGATCTTCGCGGTGTCCTTCACGATGTGCGGGGCGGGCACCGTGAAGGTCGGCCCGAACAGCGAGTTGAACCGCTGGGCCAGGTCGCGGGAGAGCTCCAGGTGCTGCCGCTGGTCCTCGCCGACCGGCACCGCGTCGGCCTGGTAGAGCAGGATGTCGGCGGCCTGGAGGATCGGGTACGTGAACAGGCCGACGCTGGCCCGGTCGTTGCCCTGCTTCTGCGACTTGTCCTTGAACTGGGTCATCCGGCTCGCCTCGCCGAAGCCGGTGATGCAGCCCAGCACCCACGCCAGCTGCGCGTGCTCGGGCACCTGCGACTGGACGAACAGGGCGCTGCGCTCCGGGTCGATACCGACCGCGAAGAGCTGCGCGGCGGCCACCCGGGTGCGCTGCCGGAGCACCGCCGGATCGTGCCCGGCGGTGATCGCGTGCAGGTCGACCACGCAGTAGAACGCCTCGTGGGTGTCCTGCAACGGCACCCAGTGCCGCAACGCGCCCAGGTAGTTGCCGAGATGGAACGAGTCGGCCGTCGGCTGGATGCCGGAGAAGACGCGGGGGCGGGCGGGAGCGTCGGACATGCCGGCAATTCTGTCAGCAACCCCCGGCATACGTCATGACGGGCCGGCGGGTCGGCTCGCCGTCGATCCCGCCGGGGTGGTGACCTCGCGTCCCGCCGGTCCCGTCGGGGTGGTGACCTCGCGTCGCGGCTCCGGCAGGCGGGTGGCGGAGACCGCGACCCGGGCCACCCGACGCCCGTCGAGGGCGAGCACCCGCAACAGCCAACCGTCGGCCGACTCCGGCGGTGGTGGGGCATCCGACGACGTGACGGGAACCTCGTCCCCGGCCATCGGGAGCCGGCCGAGCGCCGCCATCACGTACCCGCCGACCGTCTCGTACGGGCCGGCGGGTAGCGGCACCCCGGTCCGCTCGGCGAAGTCGGCCAGGTTGAGTCGACCGTCCACCACGGCGGGCAGGCCGACGGAGGCCGGTTCGGGCGGGCCGGCGTGTTCGTCATGGATCTCCCCGACCAGTTCCTCGATCAGGTCCTCGCAGGTGACGATGCCGGCGGTGCCGCCGTACTCGTCGACCACCACGGCGAGGTGGTGGCCCTCCCGGCGCATCTCGGTCAGCGCGGCGAGCACCCGCTTGCTGCCGGGTAGCCGCTTCACCTCCCGGCTCAGCCGTCCCACCGTGGTGGCCGGGTCCAGATCCGGGCGGAGCAGCACGTCCCGCAGGTGGATGAAGCCGACCACGTCGTCGTGGGTGCCGTCGACCACCGGATAGCGGGTGTGCGGCTCGACGCGGACCAGCCGTTCGGCCTCGGCGAGGGTCAACCCGGCGGCGAGGAAGACCACCTCGGTGCGGGGCATCATCACCTCGCGGACCAGGCTGGCCCCGGCGACCAGCACCTCGTCGATGATCCGCCGCTCGTCCGGATCGATGACGGTGTTGGCGGCGACCAGGTCGCGCAGCTCGTGCTCGCTGATCCGTTCCCGACCGGCGGCGGGGTTCGCGCCGAGCAGGTCGGTGACCAGCCGGGTGGCACCGTCGGCGGCCCGGACGACCAGCCGGGCGACGCTGCGGGCCACCGGCCCGGGTGCGCGTCGGGGCCGCCCCGGCGCGCGTCTCCGGGGCCCGGGACCACCCGCTTCCCGCATGGAAGTGATGGTAGGGCCGTCGGTCACCGACGGTGGGCAATGTTCGTATCTGTTCAATCATGAACGTTCATGATGGAATAGCGGCGACCCCCGACACACAGCGCGGCGACAGCACCCCGCCGTAAGGTGATCGCGAACGGCCGCAGCGGGCATGGCCAGTCAGGAGGACCGACGTGAAACTGCTCGTCACCGGCGGCGCCGGGTTCATCGGCAGCGTGGTGACCCGGATGCTGCTCGACGCCGGCCACCAGGTGACCGTCCTGGACGACCTGCGCACCGGTCACCGGGAGGCGCTGGCCGCCGAGGCCACCCACGTCGACCTGCCGGTGCACGAGGCCGCCCGGGTGCTCACCCCCGACGCCGGCTACGACGGGGTGCTGCACTTCGCCGCGCTGATCGCCGCCGGTGAGTCGATGGTCCGCCCCGAGCTGTACTGGCACGCCAACACGGTCAGCTCGATCGCGCTGATCGACGCCGTCCGGGCCGCCCGGGTGCCGCGCCTGGTCTTCTCCTCCACCGCCGCCGTCTACGGCAACCCGGTCGAGCTGCCCATCCCGGAGACCGCCGTCAAGGCCCCCACCAACACGTACGGCGCCACCAAGCTCGCCGTCGACCTGGCGCTCACCTCCGAGGCGATCGCGCACGACCTGGCCGCCGTTTCGCTGCGCTACTTCAACGTCGCCGGGGCGTACCTGCGCGACGGCCTCGCCATCGGCGAACGACACGACCCGGAGACCCACCTCATCCCCATCGCGTTGGACGTCGCCGCCGGCCGGCGGGAGAAGCTCCAGCTCTTCGGCGACGACTACCCCACCGTCGACGGCACCTGCGTGCGCGACTACATCCACGTCGAGGACCTGGCCCGCGCGCACCTGCTGGCGCTCACCGCCGCCGTGCCCGGCCGGCACCGCGTCTACAACCTCGGCAACGGCAGCGGCTTCACCAACCGCCAGGTCGTCGACGTGGTCCGCGAGGTCACCGGCCACCCGGTCCCGGTCGAGATCGCGCCCCGCCGCGAGGGTGACCCGGCCGAACTCGTCGCCTCCTCGGCCCTGGCCCGTCAGGAACTGGGCTGGGTGCCCGAGAAGGCGACCCTGACCGACATGGTGGGCGACGCCTGGGCCTTCTACCGCGCGCACATCCTGGAACAGTCGTGACGCCGGCACCGCAGGGGCGGTCCGCCACCGCACCCGCCCAGGGTCGGACCGACGTCGCGGACCGCGCCACCGCCGGCTTCCACTCCGCGTACGACGAACAGCCAACAGGACGCTGGGCAGCGCCCGGACGGGTCAACCTCATCGGCGAGCACACCGACTACAACGACGGATTCGTGCTCCCCTTCGCCCTTCCGCTGCGTACCGTGGTCGCCGCCGCCCCCCGGCCCGGCGAACGCTGGACGGTCTGGTCGGAGATCGCCGACCAGCCGATCGACTTCGGCGCCGCCGAGACCGACGCCCCCGGCCGGGTCACCGGCTGGGGCGGGTACGTCGCCGGGGTGGTCTGGGCCCTACGAGAAGCCGGGTACGCCGTCCCCGGCGCCCGGCTGGCGATCGCCTCGGACGTGCCGCTCGGCTCCGGGCTCTCCTCGTCGGCGGCCCTGGAGGCGGCGGTGCTCACCGCCCTGGCCGACCTGGGCGGGCTGGACCTGCCCACCGAGCGCCGACCCCGGCTCGCCCAGCGCGCCGAGAACGCCTACGTCGGCGCACCGACCGGCATCATGGACCAGTCCGCGGTGATCCGCTGCCACGCCGGGCATGCCCTCTTCCTCGACTGCCGCGACGAGTCCGTCGAACACATCCCGTTCGACCTGGACGCCGCCGGCCTGGCCATCCTGGTGGTCGACAGCCGAGCCCCGCACCGGCACGCCGACGGCGAGTACGCCTCCCGCCGCGCCGCCTGCGAGCGGGCCGCCGACCTGCTCGGGGTGCCCGCGCTGCGCGACGTGCCGGTTACCGGCCTCGACGCCGCCCTGGGTCGGCTGCCCGACGACGAGACCCGACGACGGGTCCGACACGTGGTGACCGAGGACCAGCGGGTGCTCGACACCGTCGAGTTGCTGCGTGCCGGCCGGGTACCCGAGATCGGGCCGCTGCTGACCGCCTCGCACGCCTCCATGCGGGACGACTTCGAGATCACCGTGCCCGAGGTCGACACCGCCGTCGAGGCGGCGCTCGCGGCCGGCGCGCTCGGTGCCCGGATGACCGGCGGCGGCTTCGGCGGCTGCGTCCTCGCCCTGGTCGAGGCGGACCGCTCCGACACCGTGGCGGCCGCCGTCACGGCCGCGTACGCCGAACGCGGCTTCGCCGCCCCCGGCACCCGCACCGTCCTCCCCGCCCCCGGCACCACCCGCCTCCCCTAACCACCCCACTCCCCACCCCACTCCCCGCTCCCCCGACCCCGCCCCCGCTCCCCCGCCCGCCCGACCCCGGTGATCAAGAAGTTTGTGTCATCCGGGAGCCGGCCCCTGACGTAAACCTCTTGATCACCGAGGCATCAGGGGGAGGGAGGGAGGAGGGAGGGAGGGAGGAGGGAGGTGGGGGGTGGGGGTGGGGGGTTAGGCGGTGTCTACGATCATGGCGGCGGCTACGGTGCGGTTGGTGGCCTCGTCGATGATGATGAAGCCGCCGGTGGTGCGGTTGCGGCGGTACTCGTCGGCGAGGAGCGGGATGGTGGTGCGCAGCCGGACCCGGCCGATCTCGTTGAGTCGCAACTCGCCGGCGGTCTCGTCGCGGTGCAGGGTGTTGACGTCGAGGCGGTAGTACAGGCCACGGACGATCGCCCGCGCCGACCGGGTGGTGTGCTTGATCGTGTACTTGCCGCCGATCTGGAGCGGACGGGTCTCGTCCATCCAGCAGACCATCGCCTCGATGTCCTGGGAGACGGTAGGGGCGTTGTTCGGTCGGCAGATCATGTCGCCCCGGGAGATGTCGATCTCGTCATCGAGGCGGACGGTGACCGACATCGGGGGGAAAGCCTCGTCGACCGGGCCGTCTGCGGTCTCGACCGCGCTGATCCGGCTGGTGAAGCCGGACGGCAGCACCATCACCTCGTCGCCGGGCTTGAGCACGCCGGAGGCGACCTGACCGGCGTAGCCCCGGTAGTCGGTGACGGTGGTCGACTGCGGGCGGATGACGTACTGCACCGGGAACCGCACGTCGACCAGGTTCCGGTCCGAGGCGATGTGCACCCGCTCCAGGTGGTGCAGCAGCGACGGTCCCTCGTACCACGGCATGTTCTCCGACCGGGTGACGATGTTGTCGCCGCGCAGCGCCGAGATCGGCACCACCGTCAGATCCGGCGCGTCGAGCTTCGCCGCGAACGCGGTGAACTCGTCGGCGATCTGCTCGAAGACCTCCTGGGAGAAGTCGACCAGGTCCATCTTGTTGACGCACAACACCAGGTGCGGCACCCGCAGCAACGAGCACAGGAACGCGTGCCGCCGCGACTGCTCCACCAGGCCCTTGCGGGCGTCCACCAGGATCAACGCCAGATCCGCCGTGGACGCGCCGGTGACCATGTTCCGGGTGTACTGGGTGTGCCCGGGGGTGTCGGCGATGATGAACTTCCGCCGTGGCGTGGCGAAGTACCGGTACGCCACATCGATGGTGATGCCCTGCTCCCGCTCCGCCCGCAGGCCGTCGGTCAGCAGCGCCAGGTTGGTGTACTCGTCACCCCGGGCCGCGCTGACCGCCTCCACCGCGGCGAACTGGTCGGTGAACAACGACTTCGTGTCGTACAGCAGCCGACCGATCAGGGTCGACTTACCGTCGTCCACACTCCCGGCGGTGGCGAACCGCAGCAGATCCATCGGCCGGGCCTCGACCTCGGGCGACACCGTCTCGGTGCTCATCAGAAGTAGCCCTCTCGCTTGCGGTCCTCCATGGCGGCCTCGCTGACCCGGTCGTCGCCCCGGGTCGCGCCCCGCTCGGTGATCCGCGTCGCGGCCACCTCCTCGATCACCTTCTCCACCGTGTCCGCATCCGAGCGCACCGCCGCCGTGCACGAGGCGTCCCCCACCGTGCGGTACCGCACCCGGGCCTTGAACCGCTGCTCACCCGCCCGTGGGCGGAAGAACTCGTTGACCGCGTAGAACATGCCGTCGCGCTCGATCACCTCACGGTCGTGCGCGAAGTAGATCGACGGCAGCGGGATCGCCTCCCGGGCGATGTAGTGCCACACGTCCAGCTCGGTCCAGTTCGACAGCGGGAACACCCGGATCGACTCACCCGGATGACGTCGGCCGTTGTACAGCGACCACAGCTCCGGCCGCTGGTTCTTCGGATCCCACTGCCCGAACTCGTCGCGGAAGCTGAACACCCGCTCCTTGGCCCGCGCCTTCTCCTCGTCCCGCCGCGCCCCACCGAACAACGCGTCGAACCGGTGCTTCTCCACCGCGTCCAACAACACCGGCGTCTGGATACGGTTGCGCATCCCGTCGGCCGACTCGCGGACCATCCCGGCGGCCAGGGCATCGGGCACGCTCGCCACGATCAGGTGCAGGCCCAGCTCGGTGACCCGCTGGTCGCGGTACTCGAGCACCTCGGGGAAGTTGTGCCCGGTGTCGACGTGCATCACCGGGAACGGGATGTTGGCCGGGGCGAACGCCTTCTGCGCCAACCGGAGCATCACGATGGAGTCCTTGCCGCCGGAGAAGAGCAACACCGGCCGCTCCATCTCGGCGACCACCTCACGCATCACGAAGATGCTCTCCGCCTCGAGCGCGTCGAGGTGGGAGACCTGGTAGAAGCGGGCGGGGGCGGTCATGCCACGGGCTCGATCGGCACGGATCCGTTCATGGATTCCAGACCTTTCCGGTCGGATAAATCAAAAACAGCGCTCAGGCTACCCGGAATGCCTCTGCAACGCTGCAAGCAACCGGCTGGCGAGATCCTTACGGCAGACCAGCAGGTCCGGCAGGCGCGGATCCGCCTCGTTGTATCTCAGCGCAGAACCGTCGATTCGGGAAGCGTGCAGGCCGGTGGCCGTCGCCACAGCGATCGGGGCCGCCGAGTCCCACTCGTACTGGCCGCCCGCGTGGATGTAGGCGTCCACGTCACCGGTCACCACCGCGGCGATCTTCGCCCCGGCCGAGCCCATCGGCACCAGCTGGGCGCCCACGTCCTCGGCCAGGCCGGTGAGGAAGGCCGGCGGCCGGCTCCGACTCGCCGCCAACCGCAGCGTACGGACACCCGAGGTGGCCGCCTCCACCGTCATCGGCGGGTACGCCGGCGGATAGTCCGTGCCCAGCACCCGGTGCTGCGCCGGCAGACCCACCGCGCCCGCCACCAGCCCGTGCGGCGACGGCGCGTTGCGCGCCCAGAGCGCCACGTGCACCGCCCAGTCCGACCGCCCCTCCTCGGAGAACTCCCGGGTGCCGTCCAACGGGTCGATGATCCACACCCGGTCGGCGGTCAGCCGGGAGACCCCGCTGGCGGTGTCCACCAGCCGCGACCCCTCGTCCTCCTCGGAGAGGACGGCGTCACCGGGTCGCCACTTCGCCAACTCGCTGCGGATCAGGTCGTGCGAGATCTTGTCCCCGGCCGACTTCAACGCCCCGGCGTCCGCGAACCCCAGCTCGGCGCGAAGCTCCATCAGGGCCTGCCCGGCCCGGTCCGCCAGCCATCGGGCGAACGCGCCGTCGATCATCGGAGGACTGCCCACGAACTCGCTCCCGTCGCCTCACCACGGCCCCGGCGCGGGATCGCGCCACGTCAGAAGGCGCAGACTACCGGCACCCCCACCCCGCTTCGAGTACGCCCCCGCGACTCAGGCCCCGTGATACGCGTTCTGGGTCGGCTCGACACCCTTGGTGACCACCGACTCCACCACATCGGCGGCCCGATCCACCAGGAACTCCAACTCCTTGCGTTCCGCCGTGGCGAAATCCGACAGCACGTAGTCCGCCGGGTCCTGCCGCCCCGGCGGCCGACCGATGCCGAACCGCACCCGGACGTACTCCTTCGTCCCCAACGACTGCGACATCGAACGCAGGCCGTTGTGTCCGCCCTCGCCGCCGCCCAGCTTCACCCGCAGCTGACCGTACGGAATATCCAACTCGTCGTGGACCGCGACCACCCGATCGGCCGGGATCTTGTGGAACTGCGCCAGCGCGGCCACCGGCCCACCGGACAGGTTCATGTACGTCTGCGGCTTGAGCAGCACCAGCTTCGGCCCACCGAAGCCGATCCGCCCCTCCGCGACGTCCGCCACCACCCGCTTGTACCGGCCGAACCGCGCGCCCAACCGGACGGCGAGCAACTCGACGACCATGAAACCGACGTTGTGCCGGTTCCCGGCGTACTCCCGCCCCGGGTTGCCCAGGCCGACCACCAGCCACGGTCCCGTCTCGTCTGTCACGTCCCGTACCTCCCGCTCCGTCTCCGCGCCGCCGGTGCCCCGATACGCCGACAGGCGCCCCCGCGACGGGAGCGCCTGCCGTGAACGATGCGACCGATCAGGCCTCGGTCTTCGCCTCGGTGTTCTCGGCGCCCTCGGCGGCCGGAGCCTCGACGGCCTCCTCGCCCTCGGCAGCCTCCTCGGCCTCCGCCTCCGGGGTCTCGATCTCCGGCAGCGTCGCCTCGAACTGCTCGGCGGTCGGGGCGGCGGTCACCGAGGCGACCGTCTGGTCCGCGTCGGCGGCCAACTCGACGCCGGTGGGCAGCTCGACGTCGGCGGCGGTGACCTGGCTGCCGGCCTCCAGGCCCTCGATCGACGCCTCCAGGTGGTCCGGCACCTTGGTGGCGTCGGCGGTCACCGAGAGGGTGTCGTGGTCGTGCACGATCAGGGTGTCCCGCGCGGCCTCACCGGTCAGCTGGACCGGAACCTCGACGGTGACCTTCTCACCCCGACGGACCAGCAGCAGGTCCACGTGCTCGAAGCTGTCCCGGATCGGGTCACGCTGGATCGCCTTCGGCAGCGCCAGCACCTGGGTGCCGTCACTGACCTCGATCGCGAAGAGCTGGTTGGCGCCGCCCTTGCGGATCGCGGCGGCGAACTCGCGCGCCGGCAGCGCGATGTGCTTGGGCTTCTCGCCGTGGCCGTACAGCACAGCGGGCACCTTGCCGGCTCGGCGGGTACGACGGGCACCACCCTTGCCGAACTCCGTACGGGGCTCGGCGCTGATCTTTACCTCGGACACGGGGAAACTCCTGATGCTAACGCTACGGCGGCTTGTCGTCTGGCGGTGCTGGGGCGAGGGGCTCGCTTGGGGCTCATGCGTCATGAACGACTGCCCGGAGCACCGCGTCGATGACGGTGCCTCCGTGCGGCGCTCTATCAGCGGCCCGCCGGGCACCCTCGCCGTGGCAACCGCACCAGTCTACCCGAGGTCTTTCCGCGCTTTCCGGCAGTCCCCCAGTCAGGAGTTCAGCTCAGGCCGCCGAAGAGGGTGGTCACCGACCCGTCGTCGAAGACCTCCCGGATCGCCCGCGCCAACAGCGGCGCGATCGACAGCACGGTGAGCTTGTCCAGTTGCTTCTCCGGCGGCAGCGGCAGCGTGTTGGTGACCACGACCTCGGTGATCGGGCTGTTCTTCAACCGCTCGGTCGCCGGGTCGGACAGCAGGGCGTGGGTGGAGGCCACCACGATCTCCGCCGCGCCGGACTCCTTGAGGATGTCCGCCGCCTTGCTGATCGTCCCACCGGTGTCGATCATGTCGTCGACGATCAGACAGACCCGTCCCTCGACCTCGCCGACCACCCGGTTCGCCACCACCTGGTTCGGCTTCAACGGATCCCGGGTCTTGTGGATGAAGGCCAACGGGCAGCCGCCGAGCCGGTCCGTCCACCGCTCCGCCACCCGCACCCGGCCCGAGTCCGGTGCCACCACGGTCATCGGGCGGCCGGCGAACTTGTGCTCCACGTACTCGGCGAGGATGTCCATCGCGAACAGGTGATCCACCGGGCCGTCGAAGAAGCCCTGGATCTGCGCGGTGTGCAGGTCGACGGTGAGGATCCGGTTCGCCCCGGCTGTCTTGAGCAGGTCGGCCACCAGCCGGGCCGAGATCGGCTCCCGACCCCGGTGCTTCTTGTCCTGCCGGGAGTACGGGTAGAACGGCAGGACCACGGTGATCCGCTTCGCCGAGCCACGCTTCAACGCGTCGATCATGATCAGGGTCTCCATGACCCAGGTGTTGACCCCGTGCGTGACGGACTGCACCACGAAGGCGTCCGAACCACGCACCGAGTCCCGGAACCGTACGAAGATCTCGCCGTTGGCGAACTCGTACGCGTCGGAAGGGGTCGGCGCTACACCGAGCACCTCACCGATCTCCTTGGCCAACTCCGGAAAGCCACGTCCGGAAAAGAGCATCAGGCTCTTGCGATTTTCGGCGACGATGCTGCCCATGGGCCCGTCTGCTCCTGTTGGTCGGTGGTGCCCGGCGGCGGTGGGCCGGGGCTATTCGGTTGCAGTATCCCCCGACCCCGACGACCCTCACACCGTCTCGGCACCCCGGTGGATTGCCTCACCTTCGCTTGCCGACGGCGACCCGCCCGACGCACCCTCGTCAGCCGTCCGGGCCCGCTCGGCGGCCTGCGCGGAGACCGTGCCCGGCCGGTTGCGCAGCACCCAGCCCTCGATGTTGCGCTGCGGCGCCCGGGTCACCCCCAACGCCCCCGGCGGCACGTCCTGGCTGAGCGCGCTGCCCGCCGCCACGTACGCCCCCGCACCCACCTCGACCGGCGCGATCAGGTTGGTGTCACAGCCGACGAACGCGCCCTCACCGACCACCGTGCGGTGCTTGTTCACCCCGTCGTAGTTCACGAAGATCGTGGCCGCGCCGATGTTCGCCTTCGCCCCGATCGTCGCGTCCCCCACGTACGACAGGTGTGGCACCTTCGCGCCCGGCCCGACCTCCGAGTTCTTCACCTCGACGAAGGTGCCCACCTTCGCCCTCTCGGCCAGCCGCGCCGCCGGCCGCAGGTAGGCGTACGGGCCGACACTCGCCCCCGGGCCCACCTCCGCGCCCACCGCGTGACTGCGCAACACGGTCGCCGCCGGACCCACCACCGTGTCGACAAGCGTCACGTCCGGCCCCACCACCGCCTCGGCGCCCACCACCGTGGCACCTCGCAGCTGGGTGTTCTGGTCGAGCACCGCGTCCCGCTCGACGGTGACGGTCACGTCGATCCAGGTCGTCGCCGGGTCCAGGATCGTCACCCCGGTCCGCATCCACGCCTCGTTGACCCGGTCCCGCAGCATCCGGCGCAGCCCGGCCAGCTCCACCCGGTCGTTGCAGCCCAGCGTCTCGACGTGGTCGGCGGCCACGTGCACGCCGACCGGCTCCCCGGCCGAGAAGAGCAGCCCGAAGACGTCGGTGAGGTACTCCTCGCCCTGGTCGTTGTCCGCGGAGAGCTTGCCCAGCGCGGCCCGCAGCCGGGGGACGTCGAAGGCGTAGATGCCGGCGTTGATCTCCCGCAGCGCCCGTTGGGCCGGGGTCGCGTCACGCTCCTCGACGATCTGCTCCAGCCGGCCGGCGGCGTCCCGGACGATCCGCCCCAGGCCGGTCGGGTCGGGCACCTCGGCGGCGAGCACGGTGGCCGCCGCGCCCTCACCCTCGTGTGCCGCGACCAGCGCGTCCACCGTCTCGGCCCGCAGCAGCGGCACGTCCCCGTTGATCACCACGACGGTGCCGGTGGCCTCCGGCACGGCATCCAGCGCGATCCGCACGGCGTGCCCGGTGCCGAGCTGCTCGGCCTGCAGGACCGGGGTGGCGTCCGGGGCGATCCCGGTCAGGTGGGCACGCACCTGCTCGGCACCGTGCCCGACCACCACCACGGTGCGGTCCGCGCCGAGCGGCCCGGCCGCGGCCAGCACGTGACCGAGCAGCGTACGGCCGAGCAACGGGTGCAGCACCTTGGGCAGCGCCGACTTCATCCGCTTGCCCTCCCCGGCGGCGAGCACGACGACGGTACGGCGGTGGGGCTGGGACACGGGTGGGCTCCCGTCGGGGAAGGCGACAGTCTCGCCGCCATGCTAACCAGACCGTGGGGACTTCTCGCCCTTTACCCCGATCGGGGAGAGATGGAACGGACGGCTCGGCCGCCAGGGTTCGAACCTGAAACACGGGTACCAAAGACCCGGGTGTTGCCAATTACACCACGGCCGAATGTGACGCAAGACAGCTTAGCGCCTCCGCCGGACGGTCCCCACCCCTACGTGATCTCCTCGGTGAACCCCGCCACGATGCCCTCGATCCTCCAGTACAACTCCCTGCTCCTCGGCACGTCGATCACCAGACAGCCTCGGTAGTCCTCCCCGGTGTGGTGCCTGGTCGTCGGATGGTGACGTTTGAGGGTGGCCCGCCGGAACCGGTCCGGAGGCAGCTCGAGGGTCTCGGCCCACCAGTGCTCGGCCGCCGTGGCATCGGCCGACTCGTGAATGCTCACCCGGTAGGTGGGCACACTCCGGGCGACGCCGCAGGCGGCGAGGAAGCGGAGGAACAGTCGCAGCAGCCCCGCGTCGGTGTTGACGAACTGCACATGGTCATGGCGTCGCCAGGGTTTGGACTTCGTGCCTTCGCATGTTTCACCCAGAGATAGGCGGTCGACTTCGCCACCCCGAGCCGGGTGGCGATGTCGTTGACCGAGCAGCCCTCGCCCCGCAGCGCCACCGCCGCCGCGCGCAGCCCGTCCTTGGCGGTAGGCCGCCGGGTCCACGCCGGGGGCGGGACGCCGCGCAGCAGCGCGTACACCCGGTTGCGGCCGAGGCCGGTGCGGGCCTGGATCTGCCGGACGGAGAGACCTTCCTCGGCACGCAGCCGGCGCACCTCGGCGGCCGTCGGATCGGTCATGACCGGCAGGTTAGGACACCCGTATGACACCGGTCGGCAGGCGGGTGCGGGAACCGTACGGCGCCGAACCCGGCGGTGCCCGGGTGGATCACCTGGCAGGATGGCCGGGTGACCGAGACAGACGGGCACGACCGGAGCATTCCACGACAGGGCGTCACCGAGCGCCGGCGAGGTGACGAGATGGCGCAGCCCTCGGGCGGGAAGGACACCGGTCCGCGGCAGCGGGCGGTGCCGGCGACAGGCGGGAAACCGACGTCCCGGGTACGGATGTCGGCCGCGCAGCGGCGCGAGCAGCTGATCGCGATCGGTCGGCAGGTCTTCGCCGAGAAGGGGTTCGACGCGACCTCGATCGAGGAGGTGGCGGCGCGGGCGCGGGTCTCCAAGCCGGTGGTCTACGAGCACTTCGGCGGCAAGGAGGGCCTGTACGCGGTGGTCGTCGACCGCGAGGTGCGGGCCCTGCTGGACCGGATCACCACGGCGTTGACCGCCGGTCATCCCCGGGAGTTGCTGGAGCAGGCGGCGCTGGCCCTGCTGGGCTACATCGAGGAGGAGACCAGCGGGTTCCGGGTGCTGGTGCGGGAGTCGCCGTTGATGTCGGCGACGGGCAACTTCAGCAGCGTGATGAACGACGTGGGGCACCAGGTGGAGCACATCCTGGGTGCCGAGTTCTCCAGCCGGGGCTACGACCCCAAGCTGGCCGAGCTGTACTCGCAGGCGCTGGTGGGGATGGTGGCGTTGACCGGCCGCTGGTGGTTGGAGGTCCGCAAGCCGGGCAAGGAGACGGTGGCGGCGCACCTGGTGAACCTGGCCTGGAACGGGTTGTCCCACCTGGAGGCCAAGCCGGGGTTGATCACCGTCCGCAAGCGCACCTGAGCGGCGGGCGGTCAGGGGTCAGTGGGCGCCGGCCCCCCTGGCCGGGTGGAGCCGGTCGGCCTTCTCCCGTTCGGCGTGCTCGTCGGTGCCGATCTTGTCGTACAGGCCGGTGGCGAGGAGCAGCAGCCCGAACAGCAGCGAGACGATCACCGTCGACATGGAGAAGTTGAGGAAGTTGGCGCGGGTCTGGAGCACGCTCATCATCGCGATCCCGGTGACCATGGAGACCACCCCGGCGGCGAGGTTCATGAAGTGGCCGAGGTTGCCGCGCCGGGACGCCCCGACGATCAGGACGATCCCGAAGATCACCGACGCCAGCGAGAACGCCAGGTTGGTACGCAGGCCCAGCGCCCAGTGGCTACCCCGGTCGAAGAGCGGTTCGCCCCAGGTCACGATGACGCCCCAGACGCCGAAGACCAGGATGTAGACGCCGACGAGCCCGGCGAAGACCCGGTACAGCGGGCGGGCCGGATGGTTGACCGGAAAGTGCGCCATGGCCCCTCCTGAGTCGGACGGCGTTCCGGGACGATTGTCTCCCGTACCGCCGTCCGACGTCGGCAAAACGCCAGGCCACCCCGCACGCCCGGAGTGGATCAGAGGACCAGGCGGGCCTTCTGCCAGGCTTCCTTCTCGTCGTCGGTGCCGACCTTGCCGTACATGCCGGCCATCAGCAGGACGAGGCTGAGCGTCATCAGCACCATCACCGTGACGATGCTGAAGTTGCCGACGTTGGCGTCGGTCTCGATGAAGGCCAGGCCGGCCAGGCTGATCACCATCAGGGTGTAGGACAGCCACTGGTTGATCGCCACGTCGAGGTTGCGGCCGATCGCGGTGCCGGCCAGGATGACCACCCCGAACAGGACGGACAGCAGCGAGAACCCGAGGTTCGTGCCCTGGCCGAGGACCTTGGTGTCGTCCTGGGCGAAGAAGTCGTTGCCGGCGCTGGCGATGACGCCGAGCGCGCCGAAGACCACCAGGTACAGACCGAGGAGCCCGCCGATCGCCCGGTAGACCGGCCGCGCGGGGTGGTTGACGGGGGTGTGGGCCATGACTGTGTCTCCAACGCCGTTCGGTTGAGGGTCGCCGACGATTGTCCCGTACGCCGGGGTGTGACGCCGCACACGGGGGGCCGTCCGGGTCTACAGCGGCGGGATCTCGTCGGCCAGGGTCAGCCAGGTCTCCTCGGTCCGTTCCCGTTCGGCGCGTACCTCCTTGAGCTGCGCGTCGAGTTCGGCGACCTTGGCGTAGTCGGTGGCGTGCGCGGCGAGCTGGTCGAGGAGGGCGGCCTCCCGCTGGTCGAGCTTGCCGATCTGCCGTTCCAGCCGGGTCAGCTCCTTGCGGGCCTGCCGGGCGTCGGCGGCGGACATGCCGCCCCCGGCCGGGGCGGTGGGCGTGGCGGCGGTGCCGGTCACGGTACGGGCCGGGCCGGGTCCACCGGCGCGGGCCAGGTACTCGTCGACGCCGCCGGGCAGGTGCACCAGCCGTCCGTCGCCGAACATCCCGTACGCGGTGTCGGTGACCCGTTCGATCAGGTACCGGTCGTGGCTGGCCACGATGATCGTGCCGGGCCAGGAGTCGAGCAGGTCCTCCAGCGCGGCGAGGGTGTCGGTGTCCAGGTCGTTGGTGGGCTCGTCGAAGAGGAGCACGTTGGGTTCCCCGGCGAGCAGCCGGAGCATCTGGAGTCGGCGGCGTTCCCCGCCGGAGAGGTCGCTGACCGGGGTCCAGAGCCGCCGGTCGTCGAAGCCGAACACCTCGGCGAGCTGGGCGGCGGAGATCTCCCGGTCGCCGAGCTGCACCCGGCGGGCGACCTCCTCGACGGCCTCCAGGACGCGCAGGTGGCCGGGGAGTTCGGCGAGTTCCTGGGAGAGGAACGCCGGCTTGACGGTGGACCCGGTGTGGAACCGGCCGCCGTCGGCGCGGGTGATCCCGGCCAGCAGCCGCAGCAGGGTGGTCTTGCCGGCGCCGTTGCGGCCGAGGATGGCGATCCGGTCGCCGGGGCCGACCTGCCAGGTGGTGTCGTGCAGGATCTCCTTCGGCCCGGCGTGCAGCCGGACGTGCTCCAGGTCGTACACCTGCTTGCCGAGCCGGGCGGTCGCCATCCGCTGCAACGACATGGTGTCGCGCGGCGGCGGCACGTCGTCGATGAGCGCGTTGGCCGCGTCGATCCGGAACTTCGGCTTGGAGGTACGGGCCGGCGGGCCGCGCCGCAGCCAGGCGATCTCCTTGCGGAGCAGGTTCTGCCGGCGGGCCTCGGTGGCGGCGGCGACCCGCTCCCGCTCGACCCGGGCCAGGGTCCAGGCGGCGAAGCCGCCCTCGTACGCCCGGACGGTCCGGTCGGCGACCTCCCAGGTGGTGGTGCAGACCGCGTCGAGGAACCACCGGTCGTGGGTGACCACGACCAGCGCGCCCCGGCGGCCGACCAGGTGCTTCGCCAGCCAGTCCACCCCGCCGACGTCCAGGTGGTTGGTGGGCTCGTCGAGGATGAGCAGGTCCGACTCGCGGACCAGCAGCGCGGCCAGCGCCACCCGGCGGCGCTCGCCACCGGACATCGGGCCGACCGGCTGGTCGAGGCCGAGGTGGGGCATGCCGAGGCCGTCGAGGATGGCCCGGACCCCGGCGTCGCCGGCCCACTCGTGTTCGGCGCCCATGCTCTCGCCGAGCCAGGCGGTGCCGAGCACCACGTCCCGGACGGTGGCCTCGGGGGTCAGGGTGAGGGCCTGCGGCAGCCAGAGCACCCGCAGGTCGCGGCGGTGGGTGACCCGGCCGTCATCGGGGTCCTCCTGCTTGGTGAGCAGCCGCAGCAGGGTGGACTTGCCGGCCCCGTTGAGGCCGACCACACCGATCCGGTCGGCGTCGTCGAGGCCGAGCGAGACGTCGGTGAGCAGCGGCCCGGCGGCGCCGTACCCCTTGGACACCCGGTCCAGGTTGACGATGTTGGCCACGTACCTCACCTCCCATGATCAAGGCGTCCCGGTGCCGGCGGGCACCTCGGGACGCCTGGGGCAAGGGTACGCGGACACCCCGCCCGCCCACGCCGTCCCACCCACCCTTCGGGGCCGACCGCCGTGTTGACCGACCTTCGCGGGGCGGTGTGGCGGTATCGCCCGAGGCGGGACACCGCACCATTGCCCCTACGGAGTGGATCTCCCACGGGGTGGGGCGGACCGGGTCGGGGCGGAAGGTCAGGCGACGCGGGCGCCGGGGACCGGGCCGTGGGCCACCCGGGCCTCCCGGCACACCCCGGTGCCGGCCAGCTCGGCGGCGATCCGCTCCGCGTCGACGGCGTCACGGGCCAGGAAGACACAGGTCGGGCCGGAGCCGGAGACGATGCCGGTGAGCGCACCGGCCGCCTCCCCCGCCTTCAGCGTGTCGGCCAGGGCCGGGCGCATCGACAGCGCGGCGTCCTGGAGGTCGTTGCCGAGGCAGCCGGCCAGCACCCGGGGGTCCCGTTGGCGCAGCGCGCCGAGCAGGCCGTCGGTGCTGCCCAACGGCGCACCGGCGGTGCCGGCGTCGCGCAGCCGGTCCAGCTCCCGGTAGGCGGCGGGGGTGGACAGCCCCCCGTCGGCGACGGCCACCACCCAGTGCCAGGAGGTGGGGCGGGCCAGCACCGGGCTGACCGCCTCGCCCCGGCCGGTGCCCAGCGCGGTGCCGCCGTGGATCAGGAACGGCACGTCGGAGCCGAGGTCGGCGGCGATCCCGGCCAACTCGTCGCGGGACAGCCCGGTGCCCCACAGGGCGTCGCAGGCGACCAGCGCGGCGGCGGCGTCGGCGCTGCCCCCGGCCAACCCGCCCGCGAGCGGGATCTGCTTGCGCAGGTGCAGCCGGACGTGCGGCAGGACACCGGCGTACCCGGCGAGGGCGTGGGCGGCCCGGATCGCCAGGTTGGAGTCGTCCAGGGCCAGCTCGCCGGTGCCCTCACCCTCCATGGTCAGGGTGAGCGTGTCACCGCGTCGGGCGGTCAGCTCGTCGTAGATCGAGATCGCGTGGTAGACGGTGTTCAGCTCGTGGTAGCCGTCCCGGCGCAGCGGGCCCACCCCGAGGTGCAGGTTGACCTTCGCGGGAACCCGGACCCGGACCGGGCCGCTGCTGCCCCGGCGCTGGTCGTCATCGTCGTCCGGTCGCCAGGCCTCGGTCACCGGGTGACGTCCCACCGGCACAGGCGGATGTCGAACGGCATCTCCACGATCAGCTCCTCGGCGGAGTCGGCGGCCGGCCCGAACCGGCCGGCAACCAGGTCGTACGCGCGCAGGTGCGGCGTACCCTCGGCAGGCACGGCGTCAGCCTACTGTGCGCCGGACGCGGCGGTCGGAGCCGACGCGGCGATCGCGGCGAACTGCTCCACGGTGAGTGACTCCCCGCGTGCGCCGGGGTCGACCCCGGCGGCGGTGAGCGCCGCGGCGGCCCGGTCCGGGCCACCCGCCCAGCCCGCCAGCGCGGCCCGCAACGTCTTCCTCCGCTGGGCGAACGCGGCGTCGACCACGGCGAAGACGGCCGATCGGGGGACGTCGTCCCGGGGTGGTTCGCGGCGGGTGAAGGCGACCAGGCCGGAGTCGACGTTCGGCACCGGCCAGAACACGTTCGGTGGCACCCGGCCGGCGGCCCGGGACCGGGCGTACCAGGCGAGCTTGACCGACGGGATGCCGTACACCTTGGAGCCGGGGCCGGCGACCAGCCGGTCGGCGACCTCCTTCTGCACCATCACCAGTCCGTGCCGCAGGGTGGGCAGCTCGGCGAGCAGGTGCAGCACCACCGGCACGGCGACGTTGTAGGGCAGGTTCGCCACCAGCGCGGTGGGCGGCGGGTCGGCCAGCTCGGCGGCGGTGATCCGCAGCGCGTCGGCCCGGTGCACGGTGAGCCGGCCGGCGTCCGGGCCGGCGTGCCCGGCGACGGTCTGCGGCAACGCGCCGGCCAGCACCGGGTCGATCTCCACCGCGTGCAGGTGCGCGGCGGCCGGCAGCAGGGCCAGGGTGAGCGAGCCGAGGCCGGGGCCGACCTCCAGCGCCACGTCGTCGGGGGTGAGACCGGCGGCGGTGACGATCCGGCGGACGGTGTTCGGGTCGTGCACGAAGTTCTGGCCGAGCTTCTTGGTCGGGTTGACGCCCAGACGCGCGGCGAGTTCCCGGATCTCCGCCGGGCCGAGCAGGTCTGCGGCCATAACCCGACAGGGTACGGGCCGCCCGCGCACCCGCTCAGCCGACCGGTGGTTTCGCCTCGGCGGCGAAGTGGCAGGCGGCGATGCTGCCGCCGGGCCCGGCCAGCAGCGGTGGTTCGCCGGTCCGGCAGAGGTCGTGGACGATCGGGCAGCGGGTGTGGAAGCGGCAGCCGGCGGGTGGGTCGACCGGGCTGGGCGGGTCGCCGGCCAGGGTGACCCGTTGCCGGCCGCGCTGGGACGGGTGCCGCACCGGCACCGAGCCGAGCAGGGCCCGGCTGTAGGGGTGCGCGGGCTGCTGGTAGACGGCGGCGGCGGGGCCGATCTCGGCCAGCCGGCCCAGGTACATCACCGCCACCCGGTGTGACACGTGCCGCACCACGCCGAGGTCGTGGGCGATGAAGACCAGGGTCAGCCCGAGCCGTCGTTGGAGTTCGGCGAGGAGGTTGACCACCTGGGCCTGCACCGACACGTCGAGCGCGGAGACCGGTTCGTCGCAGACCACCACCCGGGGTTCGGTGGCCAGGGCGCGGGCGATGCCGATGCGCTGACGTTGCCCGCCGGAGAACTCGTGCGGGAAGCGGTGCATCATCTCCGGGGCCAGGCCGACCAGTTCCAGCAGCTCGGCGACCCGGTCCCGGCGGGCGGCGGCACCCCGGGCCAGCCGGTGCACGTCGAGCGGTTCGGCCACCAGGTCGAGCACCGGCAGTCGGGGGTTCAGCGAGGTCAGGGGGTCCTGAAAGACCATCTGCACGGCGCGGCGCAGGTCGCGGCGGCGGGTGCCGCGGGCGGTGGCGACGTCCGAGCCGGCGTAGCGGACCGTGCCGGCGTCGGGGCGTTCCAGCCCGACCAGCATCCGGGCCAGGGTGGACTTGCCGCATCCGGACTCGCCGACCACGCCGAGGGTCTCCCCGGCGGCGACGCTCAGGTCGACCCCGTCGACGGCGTGCACCCGGGCGGACCGGCCGGTGCCGCGACCGGCCCGGTAGGTCTTGCGCAGGCCGGTGGCGACCAGCAGCGGCTCGCCGGTCGGGACCGGTGGGCGGGTCGCGGTGGGTGACTCAGACGGTGGCATCGACGTCCTCCTCGGCGTGGTGGCAGGCGGTGGTCCGGCCGGGGCGGGCGAGGGCCCGGCGGGGTGGCCGGTCCGCGCGGCACCGGTCGTCCGCCCGGAGGCAGCGGGGGTGGAACGCGCATCCGGTGGGCAGCGCCAGCAGGTTGGGTGGGCTGCCGGGGATGGGCCGCAGCGGTTCGCCGGGGTCGGCCAGGTCGGGGACGGAGCGCAGCAGGGCGGCGGTATACGGGTGGGCCGGCGCGTCGAGCGTCTCGGTGACGGTGCCGGTCTCCACGATCCGGCCGGCGTACATGACGGCGACCCGGTCGGCGAGTTCGGCGGCGACGCCGAGGTCGTGGGTGATGAGCAGG
Organism: Micromonospora sp. NPDC051925; assembly: GCF_044548625.1. Classification (NCBI taxonomy): domain Bacteria; kingdom Bacillati; phylum Actinomycetota; class Actinomycetes; order Micromonosporales; family Micromonosporaceae; genus Micromonospora; species Micromonospora sp. NPDC051925. The sequence continues at coordinate 223,388 of NZ_JBIUCH010000012.1, forward strand.
ACGCCCATGCCGAGTTCCCGGCGGAGCCGGTCGATGAGGTCGAGGATCTGCGCCTGCACGGTCACGTCGAGGGCGGTGGTGGGTTCGTCGGCGATCAGCAGCCGGGGGCCGAGGGCGACGGCCATCGCGATCAGGATTCGCTGCCGCATCCCGCCGGAGAACTGGTGCGGGAAGTCGCGGACCCGGCGCTGTGGGGCCGGGATGCCGACCAGCCGGAGCAGTTCCACCGCCTCGGCGCGGGCGGCCCGCCGGGACGCGCCCCGATGCAGCCGGAACACCTCGCCGAGCTGGTCGCCGATGGAGAGCACCGGGTTGAGGGCGGAGAGCGCGTCCTGGAAGACCAGGGCCATGGTGCTGCCGCGCAGGGACCGGACGTGGTCCGGGTCGCCGGTGGCGACGTCGTGGCCGGCGACCCGGATCTCCCCGGCGTCGACCCGGACCCCGCCGGAGTCGAGCAGGCCCATCACCGCCCGGGCGGTGACCGACTTGCCGGAGCCGGACTCGCCGAGCAGGACGAGCACCTCGCCGGCCGCGATGTCCAGGTCGACCCCGCGGACGGCGGGCACGTCGCCGCGGCGGGTGGTGAAGGTGACGTCCAGCCCGCGGACCCGCAGCGCGGCGTCGGTCGGGACGGTGGCCGGCGCGGGACCGGCTACTGGCTGTGTTGATCGTCGAGCCACTGTGGCCCCCTGGTTTCCGGCAGATTTCCGGGCGTAACGACTTCTGGCACCGATCCGGCGATCGGCGCCGGAGTTGCTCAGGATATTGACACGTCGCGCCTAATCCTGGCAATCTTCCGTCTCACAGCGCCGAGAATCGGCACCCAGACCAAGACCGGACGACGGAATCTCCCACCATTCCCCCCGGGCCGGACCACCACACGAAGGGAGAGGCCGCGTGCTCAACTCCGCGCCGCGCTACACCGGGTACACCTCCTACGGCTACCTGGAGGCCGGCACCGACTACCGAGAGTTCAAGCTGTCGCCCGAACTCGGCCGGGTGCCCGCGTACCAGGGGGTGACGCTGACGGAGGCCCAGCGCGCCCGGGTCGTCCGGCTGCTCACCGACGAGATCGTGATCTCCCTGCACGACCACCCGTCGGTCTTCCCCGAGGACATTCGGGAAACCGTCGACTACAACCGCACCGCCCGCCACCACACCGGCTACGCCGGGCTGGCCCGCTCCGGCATGACCGCCGTCTTCGACAACCTGATGGACGGCACCTGCTGCGTGACCAGCCAGATGGGTTGGAAGTGGACGGACGTCATCGCCGACCTGGGGATGCGCCTGTCCGACCTGGCGCACCAGGACTTCCTGATCCGGGTGGAGCGGCTGGCCGACATCCGGTACGCGCACGAGACCGGCCGGATGGGCCTGGTGCTCGCCACCGAGGCGGCCACCATGATCGAGAACGAGCTGGACCGGCTGGACATGCTGTACGGCTTCGGCGTCCGGCAGATGGGCATCGCCTACAGCGAGGCGAACACCCTGGGCGGCGGGCTCAAGGAGCGCACCGACGGCGGGCTGACCTACTTCGGCGAGAAGGCGGTCCGGCGGATGAACAAGCTGGGCATCGCCATCGACGTCTCGCACTCCGGGGACCGCACGTCACTCGACGTGATCACCCACTCCAGCAAGCCGATCTTCATCACCCACGCCGGTTCCCGCACGGTCTGGCCGACCAACCGGATGAAGCCGGACGAGGTGATCGTGGCCTGCGCCGACCGGGGCGGCGTGATCGGCCTGGAGGCGGCACCGCACACCACCCTCTCCGCCGCCCACCCCCGGCACTCGCTCGACTCGGTGATGGACCACTTCGTCCACTGCGTGGACCTGGTCGGCATCGACCACGTGGCGTTCGGCCCGGACACCCTCTTCGGTGACCACGTCGGGCTGCACGACACCTTCGCCGCCCACCTGTCCATCGCCGAGGTGCACGGCCACGTCGACCACCCCCGGGTGCCCTACGTCGACGGGCTGGAGAACCCGGCCGAGTGCTACTGGAACATCGTCTCCTGGCTGGTCAGCCACGACTACTCGGACGACGAGATCGGCAAGGTCCTGGGGGGCAACATCCTGCGCGTTCTTGAGGAGGTCTGGCACTGATGCGTGGCACACTGCGCGCCCTCGCCACGGCGGTGGGGCTGCTCTCGATAGGGCTGGCGGCGACCGCGTGTTCGCCCAGCAGCCCCGATTCCGGTGGGTCCGGCGGGGCCGACCGGATCGTCGTCGGCACCACGGCCGACGTGGTCAACTACAACCCGCTGGTCGGCAACAGCCGGACCGACACCTGGGTCACCAACCTGATGTACCCGCGCCTGATGGGCATGGGCCTCGACGGCGTCCGGACGCCGTACCTCGCCACCAAGTGGGAGTACGCCCCGGACGGCAGGAGCGCGAAGGTGACCCTGCGCGACGACTTCACCTGGACCGACGGGAAGAAGGTCACCGCCGACGACGTGGTCTTCACCATCGAGGCGGTGGCCAAGGAGAAGATCGGCGTGGTCGCCGGCCTGATCCCGGCGTTCCAGAAGGCGACCGCGGTCTCCCCCACCGAGGTGGAGTTCACCCTGTCCCAGCCCGACGGCACGTTCCTGGAGAACGTCGGCTTCTGGATGCCGGTGGTGCCCGCGCACGTCTTCGGCAAGGTGGGCAAGGTCGCCGAGTTCGCCAACGACGCCGACTGGGTCTCCGCCGGCCCGTACCAACTCACCACCGTGGAGCGGGGTCAGCGGTACGTGCTCAAGAAGGTGGCGAACTACCCGCTGGTCGACGGCGGGCCGAAGACCGCCGAGGTGGTCTTCCGGGTCTTCCCGGACGTCAACACCGAGGCCCTGGCGCTGCGCAACGGCGAGATCGACCTGATCGCCAACGCGCTGCCCCCGGCGCTGGCCAAGACTCTGGAGAACGACGACAAGCTGAAGCTGGTCAAGGTGCCGTCGCTGGGCTGGGCGCACATGCAGTACAACCTGGCCCGCAAGCCGCTGGACAAGCTGGAGGTCCGGCAGGCCCTCGCCGCGGCGGTGGACTACGAGGCGATCCGCCGGGTCGCCCTCCAGGGCTCGGCGGTGTCGTCGAACTCCTCGGTGCTCACCCCGACGCTCAAGCAGTGGCAGGACCCGTCGGCCAAGGAGTACACCCACGACCCGGCGCGGGCCAAGTCCCTGCTCACCGGGGCGGGTTACGCCGACGGCAACGGCGACGGCCTGTTCGACGGGCTGAGCCTGCGGATGATCTACGACCAGGCCGACCCGAACATCGCCAAGTGGGCGCAGCTCGTGCGGGACTCCGCCAAGGAGGCCGGCATCGAGATCAAGCTGGAGGGGCTGGAGCGCAACACCTACCTGGCCAAGACCAAGGAGCGGGACTTCGACATCTACGCCGGCTCCTGGGCGATCATGGAGAACCCGCCGGCCAACCTCACCCTGGCCTTCAAATGCGAGGGGTTCATCAACTACGCCAACGCCTGTGACCCGCAGCTCGACAAGCTGATCGACGAGTCCCGCAGCCACCTCGACCAGCCGTCGCAGAAGACCTCGATCCAGGCCGCCGCGAAGATCATCTCGGACCAGGTGTACGACAACGTGCTCTACGTCGAGGAGTTCACCTTCGCGCACTCCGCGAAGTGGTCGAACTTCCTCGTCCAGCCGAGTGAGCTGCTCTCCATCGTCAACCCGCAGTCCCTGGCGCAGGCCACCGGGGACTGACCCCCAGACGCCCGCCGGGCCGGCCGCACCCCGGCCCGGCGGGCACCGGCACGACCTGCGAAGGAGGCACCGTGCCCGCCGGTACCAGCTTCATCCTGCGCCGCCTGCTGCGCGGCCTGCTCACCATGTGGTTCGCGGTGACCGTGACGTTCTTCCTGCTCCGACTCCTGCCCGGCGACCCGGCGCTGGCCATCGCCGACCCCGGGATGACCGAGGAACTGCGCGCCAAGCTGCTCAACGACTACGGCCTCGACCAACCGCTGGGCGTGCAGTACTGGGAGTTCCTGACCCAGCTCGCGCAGGGCAACCTGGGGATGTCGTTCCGGCAGAACCAGCCGGTGCTGGACATCCTGCTCGAACGGCTGCCGTGGACGCTGCTGCTGGCCGGGTCGGCGCTCGTGGTGACCGTCGCGCTCGGCATCCCGCTCGGCGTGCTCGCCGCCACCCGGGCCAAGGGGCCGGTGGACCGGCTCATCCAGGTCGGCGGGATCACCGGCCAGTCGCTGTTCGTCCCGAGCATCGGGGTGTTCCTGCTCTACCTGTTCGGGGTGCAGTTCGGGCTGCTGCCGATCGGCGGGGCGATCGACGACGACGTGACCGGCTTCGCGGCCTACCTGAGCATCGGCCGGCACCTGATCCTGCCCTGCCTGTCGCTGGTGCTGGTGCAACTCGGCTCGTACGTGCTCACCCTGCGCAGCACCCTCATCGACGCGCTCGGCGAGGACTACTGCGCGCTGGCCCGCGCCAAGGGGCTGCCGAACCGGACGGTGGTCTGGCGGCACGCCCTGCGCAACGCGCTGCTGCCCACCACCACCCTGATCGGCCTGCAACTCGGCTTCCTGGTCGGCGGCGCGGTGCTCACCGAGTCCATCTACGCCTACCCGGGTGTCGGACGGAGCATCTTCGAGGCCGTCGGGCAGCTCGACTTCCCGGTGCTCCAGGGCGCCTTCCTGATGCTCGCCTTCGCCGTGATCGTGGCGAACCTGCTCACCGACATCGCGTACGGGCTGCTCGACCCGAGGGTACGGACCACATGACCACTCCACTGGCTCCCGTCACCGAACCGGCCACCGCCCTGCCGCCACCCGAGTCGGTGGCCCAGCAGACCTGGCAGGCGTTCCGGCGCAACCCGCTCGGCCTCGCCAGCGCCGCCGTCCTGCTGGTGCTGATGGTGGTCGCCGTCGCCGCCGGGCTGATCGCCGACTACCCCAGCGGGTACGGCGAGGACGTGCTCGTCGGGCCGAGCGCCGCGCACTGGTTCGGCACCGACGACCTGGGCCGGGACGTCTTCGCCCAGGTGGTCTGGGGCACCCGGGTCAGCATCGTGGTCGGGCTGGCGGCCAGCGTGCTGGCCATCGTGATCGGCGTCGTGGTCGGGGTGGCCGCCGCCTACTTCCGGTGGGCCGACGCCGTCCTGGGCATGGTCGTCGACCTGTCGCTGTCCCTGCCGGTGCTGCCGTTGATGATCCTGGTCGCGGCGCTGGCCGGGCCGAGCGTGCCGACCCTGGTGGTGGTGATCGCCCTGTTCAGCTGGCCCGAGGTGGCCCGGGTGGTCCGCTCGCAGGGCCTGGCCGTGGTGCCGATGCCGTACGTGTCGGCGGCCCGGGTGATCGGCGGCTCGCACCTGTGGATCATCCGGAAGCACATCCTGCCCGGGGTGGCCCCGGTCATCGCGGTGTCGGTGGTGCTGACCACCTCCCGCGCGGTGCTCTCCGAGGCCGGCCTCTCCTTCCTCGGTCTGGGCGACCCGAACAGCTGGTCCTGGGGCACGATCCTGCACCAGGCGCAGCGCTCCGGGTCGCTGGCCACCGCGTGGTGGACCACGCTCTTCCCCTCCCTGGCCATCCTGCTGCTGGTGGTGGCCACCACCCTGCTCGCCGTGGCGTACAACGACGCCCGCAACCCCCGGACGAGGTGACCACCCGGTGCGACTGCCACCGACCTTCTACCCCGCCCTGCACGACCGGGTCCGCGTCGCCCTGGACCGGGCCGGACTGGACGCGCTGCTGCTGGACGACCCGCTGGACGTCGCGTACCTGACCGGGTTCGCGCACTTCCCCAACGAGCGGCCGGTGGCCGCCTGGGTGCCCCGCGACGGCGAGGTGCTGCTGCTGGTGCCGGACCTGGAACGGGAGTACGCGCTCGACCAGCGGGCCGCCGCCCGGCTGGTGGTCTACCCCGAGTTCCCCGGCGAACGCGGCCCGTTCACGGTGCTGGCCGACGCCGTGACCGGTGCCGTCCGGCGGGTCGGGCACGCGCCGTCCACCTCGACCGGTCGGGTGGCCGCGCTCGCCGCCGCGTTCCCCGGCGTCGAGCCGGTGACCAGCGACCTGGTGGGGCGGCTGCGGCTGCGCAAGACGCCGGAGGAGATCACGCTGCACACCGAGGCGGCCCGGATCGCCGACGCGATGCTCGCCGAGGGTGCCCGGCTGGTCGCCGCCGCCACCGGCCCGGACGACCTGCCCACCGAGACCGAACTCGCCGGGCACGTCACCCGGTTCGGCACCACCATGATGTACGCCGAGCACGACGACGTCGTGGTGGTGCCGATGCTCACCGGCGGGCTGGTCTACGGCGGGGCGAACTCGGCCCAGCCGCACCGGCTGCCCACCGGGGACCGGCTGCGCCGGGGCGAGCCGTTCATGCTTTCGCTGGGCTGCGCGGTGGGGGGCCGGTTCGTGGAGAGCGAACGGACCTTCCTGCTCGGCGAGCCCACCGCCGAGCAGCGGCGGTACTACCAGGTGGTCCGCGAGGCGCAGGAGACCGGCACCGAGGCGCTGCGCCCCGGCGTCCGCTGCGTCGACGCCAACCGGACCTGCCTGGACGTGATCCGCCGGGCCGGGCTGGCCCGGTTCCTGCGGCACCGGCAGGGGCACGGGATCGGGCTCGGCTTCCACGAGCCGCCCTGGGTCGCCGACGGCGACGAGACCGTGCTGGAGCCGGGAATGGTGCTCTCCAGCGAACCCGGCCTGTACGTGCCCGGCCACGCCGGCTACCGGATCTCGGACACCGTGCTGGTCACCGCGGCCGGACCGCGCCGGCTGACCGGCTACCCCCGGGAGCTCGACGACATCGTGATCGGAGCCTGACTGACATGTTCGTGGAGATCAACGACAACCGGCTGGACGTCGAGGTGCTCGGCGACGCGCCCGGCAAGCCGACCATGATCGTGCATCACGGCGCACCCGGGTTGGGCTCGAAGGCCGAACCGCGCGCCTCGTTCGCGGCGTTCGCCGACACGTACCGGGTGGTGGTGTTCGACGCCCGCGGCTCCGGGGCGAGCGAGGGGAACCCGCCGTTCACCCACGAGCAGTGGGCGGCCGACGTGGACGGGTTGCGGGCCTGGGCCGGCGCGGAGCGGATCGTGATGGCCGGCGGCTCGTACGGCGGCTTCATCGCCATGGAGTACGCGATCCGCTACCCGGACCGGGTCGCCGGCCTGGTGCTGCGGGACACCGCCGCCGACAACGCCAACCAGGAGCTGGCGCTGCGCAACGCGCTCGCCTCGTCCCGGGTGGAGATCGACCGGGCGAAGCTGGACCGGATCATGTCCGGGACCGTGCGCGACGACGCCGACCTGCGGGACTGCTGGGCGGAGATCCTCCCGCTCTACGACCACGACCTGGACTGGGCGAAGGTCCGGCAGCGGGTCGAGACCACCCCCTACCGGTACGCCACGCACAACTTCGCCTTCTCCGTCAACCAGCCGCAGTACGACATCACGCCGCTGCTGCCCCGGATCACCTGCCCGACCCTGGTCACCGTGGGCCGGCACGACTGGATCACGCCGGTGGCGTGCAGCGAGACCATCGCGGCGCTGATCCCGCAGGCCCGGCTGGAGATCTTCGAGCACTCCGGACACTCGCCGCAGGTGGAGGAGGCGGAGAAGTTCCAGGCGGTGGTCCGCGCCTTCCTGGCCGAGTTGCCGGCCACTACGGCATGATGCCGATCGAGATGTATGACCTCGATTCCACCGACCGCCGGATCGTGGCGGCGCTCCAGGTAGACGGCCGGGCGAGTTGGACGGACATCGCCCAGCTCACCGGCACCTCGGTGACCACTGTGGCCCGCCGGGCCCAGCATCTGCTCGCCGACGAGCTGGTCAAGGTCGCCGCCGTGCCCCAGCCGGGCGGCGGCGGCCCCGGCGATCTGCTGATCGTCCGGCTCCGCTGCTCGCCGGGGAGTCAGCTGCCCGCCGCGCAGGCGCTCGCCGCGATGCCCGAGGTCCGCTTCGTCGCCCTGGTCACCGGCGTGTACGACCTGGTCGCCGAGGTGCTGGTGCCGAAGGGCACCAGCATGCACAGCGTGCTGCTCAGCGGCCTACAGGCCATCGAGGGGGTGCAGGGCAGCGTGGCCGACCTGGAGCTGCACACCTACAAGGCCAGCCACGAGTGGAGTCAGCACCTGCTCGGCGAGGCCGGCCAGCTCGCCGGCCCGCCCCCGGTGCACAACTGCTCGGCCAACCACCTGGACGAGGTGGACGAGCGGATCGTCGCCGCCCTCCAGGCCGACGGTCGGGCCAGCTTCCAGGCCGTCGCCGGTGGGCTCGGGGTCAGCGAGAGCACCGTCCGCCGCCGGTTCGAGGCGCTCCACCAGGCCGGCTGCGTACAGGTGATCACGCTGGTGCCGGCGGCGGCGCTCGGCTTCGAGGCGGAGATCCTGTTCTGGCTGTCGGTGGCGCCGGCCCGGCTCGACGGGGTGGCCCGGGAACTGGCCGCGCTGCGCGGGGTGCGTTACGTGGCGGCCACCCTCGGGCAGGAGTCGCTGATGTGCGAGGTCATCCTGCCCACCCACGCCGACGTCTTCGAGTTCACCACCAAGACGCTGGCCGGGATCGACGGCATCCAGGCGTGGACCGCCGGGGTGCAGTTGCTCACCGTGAAGCGGGGCTTCGTGGTCACCCCGTGGGCGGCCCGCCGGCTGGGCACGGCCCCGGAACAGCGCCCCGCCGCCCCGGCCCCCCGCACCCCCCGGGCCCGCCGCGGCTGACGCCGCTCCCCCGTCACCAGGGGCCGAAGACCCGGTCCCCGGTGGCGGAGATGGCCGCGCAGAGCGCGTCGAGGTCGGCACCGGTGGTCTCGGCCAGCGACCGCACCGTCAGCGGGATCAGGTACGACGCGTTGGGCCGGCCCCGGTGCGGCATCGGGGTCAGGTACGGCGCGTCGGTCTCGACGAGAAGCTGGTCGATCGGGGTGAGCGCGGCGGCCTCGCGTAGCCCGGCGGCGCTGCCGAAGGTGACCGTGCCGGCGAAGCTGAGCAGGTACCCCCGGCGGACGCACTCGCGGGCGAAGTCGGCGTCGCCGGAGAAGCAGTGCAGCACCACCGTGTCCGGGGTGCCCTCGTCGTCGAGGATGCGCAGCACGTCGGCGTGGGCGTCCCGGTCGTGGATGACCAGGGCCTTGCCGTACCGCTTGGCGATGGCGATGTGCGCCCGGAAGCTCTCCTCCTGGGCGGCCCGGCCGTCGTCCCCGGTGCGAAAGAAGTCCATCCCGGTCTCGCCGACGCCCCGGACCCGGTCCCGGGCCGCGAGCGCCTCGATCCCGCGCAGCGCGGCGTCCAGGTCGGCCAGCCGGGGGGCCTCGTTGGGGTGCAGCGCCACGGTGGCGAGCACCGCCGGGTACCGGTCGGCGACGTCGGCGCCCCAGCGGGACGAGTCGACGTCCACCCCGACCTGCACCAGCCGGTCGACACCCACGGTGGCGGCCAGCTCGATCGCGGCGGCCACCGGGTCGGCGGCGTCGCCGCCGCCGGGCACCCCGGCCTCGCTGACGGTGATGTCGAGGTGGGTGTGGCTGTCCAGCACGGGACGGGGCAGCGGCGGCGGGGCGGGCGGGAACTCACCGGCCCGGCGGGCGGCACGCTGCTTGCGGGAGGCGGTCGGTTCGGTCATCGCGGTCAGCATCACACACCCGGCAGCACCGACCGCGCCGACCCGGACCGGTCCGCGTCGCCGGACGGCACACCGGGACCGGTCCGCATTCGCCGGACGGCACAGCCAGGACCGGTCCGGGTTCGCTCGACGGCACGCCCGGACCGGTCCGGGTCGCCGGGTGGCACGCCCCGGGTCGGTCCGGCGGGCCGTGCCGTCGGCTCGGCGGGCCGTGCCGCGTCCGGGGGTGTTCCCGGGCGGCCACCGGCTGTTCACCGGGTCGGCACCTGGCCGGCTTAGCGTCGCGGGGATGAGCGTCACCGACCGGGCCAGCGGCACCGCCTCCGAGCGGACCGGGTTGCGCGTGACGTACGGCGGGGTGGTCCACCCGGCGGAGGAGTTGGCCCGGGGGGCGGCCTACGAGCTGTTCAGCGCCGAGGCGGCGCCCGGTTTCGAGTGGGCGCCCCGGCCGGGCTCGGCCTGGCCGTGGCGGCGGTTCGTGCACGTGACCGAGGTCACCGAGGTGTCAGGTGGCGGTGATCCGGTCGAGGAGCCGGAGGCGTCGCTGCTGATGCCGCTGCACCGCGACCGGGGCTGGTCGTACGTGCATCAGCTCAGCCAGCAGCCGACGGCGGCCGGCGATCCGACGCTGGCTGCGGTACGCGGCTCGGCGGTGCTCCGGCGGGGCACCCGGATGGTCAAGGTGCTCTCCGCCCGGCAGCTCGCCGGGTACGTGCGGGGTTGGCTGCCGCACGGCTTCTGCTACCGCGAGCACGACGTGGCCCACCTGCGGACGCCGAATGCCCTGGCGGTGCTGCGCGGCGACGGCACCAGCGGCGACGGCACCGACATCGGGTATGCGCTGCGCTGGCGGGCCGCCGACCCCGGTGACTACGACGTCCCGGTCGGCGCGGCGCACCGCGGCCTGCTGGGGCTGCCGCCCCGGGACCGGCTCGGCCCGCCGGTGCTGGGCACCGGGTTCGTGCCGAGTTCGGCGCAGCTGATCCCCGAGTTCGTCACCCGGGACTTCGCCGACCTGCCGATGCCCGCCAACGCCAGCCTGCTGGCGTACACCGCCGAGGGTGCCGAGGTGGTGCTCTACAGCTACCAGGCGGAGCAGCGGGGCTGGTTGCGGATGGTGGGGCCGCAGTGGCGGCACCTGCTGGCCGCGGTGCCGGGGCTCTCTCCCGATCAGGAGTACGTGCCGACCGGTGAGGTGCCGCGCTCCACCCAGCTCGTCGGCGGGTACGCGGGCGGCGAGTACGAGGCGGTGGCGGATCTGCCGGGCGAGTTCCGGGTGCTGGCGATGACCCGGGCGGCCCGCTATCCGGTGGAGTCGGTGGCCCGGCGGCTGCGGTACGCGCGGTGGCGTGGCGTGGCGTGCCTGGTGCTCCGCGAGGAGGGGGACTGGTTGCGGTTGCGGCTGCGCCGGCCCGATCCGGACTCGGTGCTCGACACCGGGGCGCAGTGCCACGAACGGGGCGTGTACGAGACGTGGGCCCCGACCGCCGAGGTGACCGACGACCAGGTGGTGGACCTGCCGTACGCGCTCTGAAGGGCATAACGGTGGCCGGCCGGGGAAAGCGCGGGCGTCCGACACCGACGGATCAGGAGACGAGCATGCCCTTCATCACCGTGGGTACGGAGAACTCCGCCCCCATCGACCTGTACTACGAGGACCACGGCCAGGGTCAGCCGATCGTGCTGATCCACGGCTTCCCGTTCAACGGGGCGACCTGGGAGAAGATGTCGGGTCCGCTGCTCGCGGCCGGGTACCGGGTAATCACCTACGACCGGCGTGGTTACGGCAGTTCCGCGCAGCCGGCGATGGGGTACGACTACGACACCTTCGCCGCCGACCTTGACGTGCTGATGAACGAGTTGGACCTGCGCAACGCGATCCTGGTGGGCCACTCGATGGGCACCGGCGAGGTGACCCGCTACCTCGGCGCGTACGGGTCGGACCGGGTGGACCGGGCGGTGCTGATGGCGCCGCTCGCGCCGTACCTGTTGCAGACGAAGGACAACCCGGAGGGCGTCGAGAAGAGCCTCTTCGACGGGTTCCAGCAGGCGATCATCGCGGACCGGTTCGCCTACCTGACCCAGTTCTGCGATGCGTTCTTCAACTACAGCGAGAACAAGGGCAAGTGGGTCAGCGAGGAGGCGTTCCGGGCGCACTGGCAGATCGGCGCGCAGGCGTCGGCGAAGGGCACCCACGACTCGGTGGACGCCTGGCAGACCGACTTCCGGGCCGACGTGCCGAACATCGACGTCCCGGTGCTGATCATCCAGGGCGACAAGGACAACGTGCTGCCGTACCCGAAGACGGGTCAGCGGCTGGCCCCGATGCTGCCCAACGGCAAGCTGGTCACCCTGAAGGGTGCGCCGCACGGCATTCCGTGGACGCACCCGACCGAGGTGAACAAGGCGCTCATGGAGTTCATCGGCGCACCGGCGATGGCCCGCGCCTGACGTACGGCCGACGCGGCCCCGGGGAATTCCCCCCGGGGCCGCGTCCGTCGTGGCGGGTTGCCGACGCCGCCGAAGCCGAACGCGCGGCCGGCAGGCCGCCCCCGGTCAGGCCGGGTCGACGGTGAGCCGGATCGGGTCGGATCGGCGGTGAGCCGGGTCAGGCCGGGTCGGCGGTGAGCCGGGTCAGGCCGGGTCGGCGGCGGGCCGGGTCGGGCGCGCTGCGCGGGCCGGTGGGCCGGGCCGGTCAGCTCTCCAGCCTGGCCAGCTCCTCGTCGACGATCGACGGGTCGAGCTTGCGGAAGACCGGCTTCGGCGCGGCGAGCGGCAGGCCGGCCTCCAACGGCACGGACTCCCAGCGTGCGCCGACCGTGTAGTCGCCGGTGAGCACCGGGTAGCCCGGCCCGCCGTCGAGGTCGTCGACCTCCTCGAGCACCGGCATCGGGGCGTGCACGCCGGTGCCGCCGAGCAGTTCGTGGATCTGCTGCGCGGCGTGCGGCAGGAACGGGGTGAGCAGCGTGTTGGCGTCGCTGATCACCTGGAGGGCGACGTGCAGGATGGTGCCCATCCGGGGCTTGTCGGCCTCGGCCTTGAGCTTCCACGGGGCCTGCTCGGACAGGTAGCGGTTGGCCTCGGCGACGACCTTCATCGCCTCGCCGATGGCCTGCTTCTGCCGGTGCCGGCCGATCAGGTCGCCGACCGTGGCGAAGCCGGCGCGGGCCACCGCGAGCAGCGCCTCGTCGGCCTCGGTGAGCCCGGCCGGGTCGACCGGCGGGATCGCCCCGAAGTTCTTCGCCGCCATGGAGATCGACCGGTTGACCAGGTTGCCCCAGCCGGCGACCAGCTCGTCGTTGTTGCGGCGGAGGAACTCGGCCCAGGTGAAGTCGGTGTCGTTGCTCTCCGGCCCGGCGACGGCGATGAAGTAGCGCAGCGCGTCGGCGTCGTACCGGGCCAGGAAGTCGCGGACGTAGATGACGACCTTGCGGGACGAGGAGAACTTGCGCCCCTCCATGGTCAGGTACTCGCTGGAGACCACCTCGGTGGGGAGGTTGAGCCGGCCCAGCTCGCCGGGCTGGCCGTCGTGCGTCCCCGCCCCGGAGTAGCCGCCGAGCAGCGCCGGCCAGATCACCGAGTGGAAGACGATGTTGTCCTTGCCCATGAAGTAGTGGCTCGGGGAGTCCTTGCCCTCCCCGTCGGCCGACCACCACTTCCGCCACGCCTGCGGGTCGCCGGTGCGCCGGGCCCACTCGATGGACGCGGACAGGTAGCCGATGACCGCGTCGAACCAGACGTAGATCCGCTTGTCGCCCCGGTCCTGCCAGCCTTCGAGCGGGATCGGCACACCCCATTCCAGGTCCCGGGTGATGGCCCGGGGCTGGAGGTCGTCGAGCAGGTTGCGGGAGAAGCGCAGCACGTTGGGCCGCCAGCCCTCGCGGGTGTCCAGCCACTGGCGCAGCGCGTCGGCGAGGGCGGGCAGGTCGAGGAAGAAGTGCTCGGTCTCCACGAACTCCGGCGTCTCGCCGTTGATCTTGGACTTGGGGTTGATCAGGTCGATCGGGTCGAGCTGGTTGCCGCAGTTGTCGCACTGGTCGCCACGGGCGCTGTCGTAACCGCAGATCGGGCAGGTGCCCTCGATGTAGCGGTCGGGCAGGGTCCGCCCGGTGGACGGGGAGATCGCCCCGGTGGTGACCTTCGGGACGATGTAGCCGTTGCGGTGCAGCCCGGTGAACAGCTCCTGCACCACCGCGTAGTGGTTGCGGGTGGTGGTCCGGGTGAACAGGTCGTACGACAACCCGAGCGCCAGCAGGTCCTCGGCGATCACCCGGTTGTACCGGTCGGCCAGCTCGCGCGGGGTGACCCCCTCGGCGTCGGCCTGCACCTGGATCGGGGTGCCGTGCTCGTCGGTGCCGGAGACCATGAGCACGTCGTGGCCGGCCATCCGCATGTACCGGGCGAAGACGTCGGAGGGAACGCCGAAGCCGGACACGTGGCCGATGTGGCGCGGACCGTTGGCGTAGGGCCAGGCGACCGCAGCGAGAACGTGACTCATGACCAGCAAGCCTAGTGACCCGCACCGGGGGCCCGCGAACCAATAGGGCGCACCGCACCGCGCTGGCGGGAATCGGGTGTTCGCCCCAATTGCCCACCAACACGCGGAGTCAGCTGACGGACACCGACCGCCACCCGGTGTCCAATGACTGTCGTGACGGGCAGACGAGCGGGGCACGACAAGCCGACACCCAGCGCCCGGACGTCGCCGGCGGACAGCGCCGAGACCCCGGGGGCGCGGGCGGGCGGGGTCGCCCCCCAGCCTCGCCCGGTGCCGGGCCGGGAGCCGGCGACCGTCGAGGTCGAGCCGACCACCGGGGCGCCGGTCGACGCGGTGCCGCAGCGGGTTCCGGTACGCCAGCCGCGCACCCACCGCACCCGCCGCACCGGCGACGGCGACACGCCGGAGGACGACGACGCGTTCTTCTGGGCGCCGATCGAACAGGTGCACTGGGACGGCACACCGTTGCGCAAGGAGCCGAAGCAGCGGCTGCGGTCACCGCGGCGGCGTCAACCCGCCCGCGTCGCCCATCCGCCGGACCCGGTGCAGGGGCTCGCCGTACTGCTGGCGTTGAGCCTGGTGGCGGCATTCTTCGCCTGGGTGAGCGCGGGGCCGCTCTGGCTGGCCGTCGGGCACTCCACGGCGGGGACGGTGATGATCACCGACTGTTCGGGCGGTGGGATCACCCAGCGCTGCCGGGGCATCTTCGCCGCCGACGACGACCGGTTCCTGACCCACGGGGTACGGGTCAGCGGGGTGCCGGCCGAGCGAAACGCCACCGGCACGGTGCTGGCGGCCCGGGTGACCGGGCCGGGCGCGGACACCGCGTACGTGGACACCGGGGCGGGTCGGCACCTGCGCTGGCTGCTCGGCCTGCTGGCGGTGGCCGGCTGCGGGGCGGGGATCGCCCGGTGGACCGGGCCGACCCTGCTGGCCGACCCTCGACAGCGCCGCTGGGCGACCGTCGGTGGCTACCTCGGGCCGATGCTGATCACCCTGGGCTTCCTCGTCGCCGCCTGGTGAACGGGCAGTCGGCCGGACGACCCGGCCGCGCCGGTGGGACAGACAACCCGGTCAGCGGTGCACGACGGCGTAGACGTCCCGGCGACGCAGCCCGTACCCGGTGGCCACCTCGCTGATCGCGTCCCGGCGGGACAGCCCGGCGGCCTCCCGGTCGGTCACCGCGGCCCGCAGCGTGTCGTCGTCGGGGCGCTCGGCGGGGGTCTCCGGCGCTCCCGCGACCACCAGGGTGATCTCGCCGCGCGGTTCGCCCCGGGCGGCCCAGTCGGCCAGTTCGCCGAGCGGCCGGCGGACGACCTCCTCGTACGTCTTGGTCAACTCCCGGCAGAGCGCGGCGGGCCGGTCGTCGCCGAACGCGGCGGCCAGGTCGGTCAGCGCGGCGGCGATCCGGTGCGGGGCCTCGAAGAGGACCAGGGTGCGCGGTTCGGCGGCGAGAGCCTTCAGCCGGGCCCGCCGGCCGCCGGGCGAGCGGGGCAGGAAGCCCTCGAAGCAGAACCGGTCGCAGGGCAGCCCGGACAGGGCCAGGGCGGTGGTGACGGCGCTCGGACCGGGCGCTGCGGTGACCGGCACCCCGGCGTCGAGCGCGGCGGTGACCAGTCGGTAGCCGGGGTCGGAGACGCTGGGCATGCCGCCGTCGGTGACCAGCGCGACCAGGTAGCCCTCGCGGAGCACGTCGACCAGTTCCGGGGTACGACGTTCCTCGTTGCCCTCGAAGTAGGAGACGATCCGGCCGCCGACGGTGATGTCGAGGTCGCGGGCGAGCCGGGCGAGCCGGCGGGTGTCCTCGGCGGCGACCACGTCGGCGGTGGCGAGGACCTCGCGGAGCCGAGTGGACGCGTCGGCGGGGTTGCCCAGCGGTGCACCGAGCAGAATCAGGCGTCCAATCTCGGACATTTCACCCACGAAGCGCGCTCCTTCATCGACACTCGTACCAATTCCGGGGACGATGGACGCCACCGGGCACCTTCGCAGCCTACGATCGCCGGGTGACGAGTGCGTCGACAGCACAGAGTGCGAGCGCGGACCGGTCCGGCCAGGAGGCACCCCCTCCCGAGGGCGGAGGAGGTGGCGTGCCGGCGATCGTCCGTCGACGACTCGCCACCGTCGAGGCCCGGCTGGACGTGAACTCGTGGATCGCCACCGCCGTGGTGGTGACGATCGCCGCCATCCTGCGCCTGCTCGGGCTGAGCAGCCCGAAGGGCAAGATCTTCGACGAGATCTACTACGCCCGGGACGGCTACGGCCTGATCGACAAAGGCGTCGAGTGGAACTACAAGGACAACGGCCCGTCCTACGTGGTCCACCCGCCGCTGGGCAAGTGGCTGATCGGGCTCGGCGAGTGGGCCTTCGGCTACCAGGACGCGGAGACCAACATCTCCGTCCCGGGCCACCTGATGACCACCGCCCCGGAGTTCGGCTGGCGGATCGGCGCGGCGGTGGCCGGCATCCTCTCGGTGCTGATGCTGACCCGCATCGCCCGCCGGATGTTCCGCTCCACCACGCTCGGCTGCGCCGCCGGCCTGCTGCTCGCCCTGGACGGCTTCCACCTGGTGCTCTCCCGCACCGCGCTGCTCGACATCTTCCTGCTGCTGTTCGTGCTCGCCGCCTTCGGCGCGCTGGTGCTCGACCGGGACGCCCGCCGACGGCGCTGGGCCCGAGCGTTGGACGAGGGCCTCGACCCGACCGTCGCCGGCCGGGCCGGTCGCCCCGCCGGCGGCTGGCGGAACTGGCCCTGGTGGCGGCTGCTCGTCGGCGTGCTGCTCGGCTGCGCGTGCGCGGTGAAGTGGAGCGGGATCTACTTCGTACCGGCCTTCGGGCTGCTGGCCCTGCTCTGGGAGGTCGGCGTCCGCCGGTCGGCCGGGGTCCGCCGGCCGTGGCGCGACGCCCTCCTCGACGAGCTGCCCTGGCTGGTGCTCGCCGGGCTGCTGGTGGTCGGGACGTACATCCTCACCTGGTCGGGCTGGCTGCTCTCCGACGCCGGCTACTACCGGCTGGCCGCCCGCTACCCGACCCTCCCCGGGCTGAGCGACACCCCGTACATCGGAGCGCTGAACAACCTGTTCCAGTACCACAAGGCGGCGTTCGAGTTCCACACCGGCCTGGAGACCGCGCACAAGTACCAGTCGTGGCCCTGGCAGTGGTTGCTGCTGGGCCGACCGGTGGCGTTCCACTGGTCCGGAGAGGGCGCCTGCGGCGCCCCGACCTGCGCCTCCGAGATCCTGCTGCTGGGCACGCCGCTGCTCTGGTGGTCGTTCCTGCCGGCGCTGGGCGCCACGCTCTGGCTCGGGGTGGCCCGGCGGGACTGGCGGGCCGGGGCGATCCTGACGGGCGTGGCCGCCGGCCTGCTGCCCTGGTTCTGGTACGCCCTCGACGGCCGGACGATGTTCTCCTTCTACACCGCCCCGGCGCTGCCGTTCCTGGTGCTGGCGGTGGTCTATGTGCTCGGCGCGATCGCCACCCCCACCACCACCGGTCCCGCCCGAGCCGCCCCGGGCACCACCGCCTCAGGCAGGCTCGCACCGGCCGACCCGGCCGACCCGGCCGACCCGAAGGCCGCGGTCCTGGTCGCGGAGGCTGATGCGGCGGCGGCCGAGCAGCTCGCTGACCGGCGACTGATCGGTGGCGTCATCGTCGGTGCCTACGTGCTGTTGGTGGCGCTCTGCTTCGCGTACTTCTACCCGATCTTCGTCGGCAACCTCCTGCCGTACGACGACTGGTCCGCCCGGATGTGGCTGGACGGCCGCTGGATCTGACCCGCGCCCCGTCCGGGAGCCGCCGCCGGCCTGGCTGGCATCGGCGTCTCCCGGTCGGGGCGGTGTCCGTTTCCGGGTAGTCGCCGCCACTGTGGACCAGACGGTCGCAGCAGGCCGAGTCCCGCCCACGTACCGGGTGTCCGACCGGCATGCCGCACTCGGCGCGGACAGGGCCGCCTTGCTGGTCGGCGAGGAAGATCAACGGCGCGCGCCCTACCGGGCGGCGGGACGGGCACCGCGGCGTTCGGAGCTGGGCGGCCACCGGGTTCGGGCAGACGCAACGCGCCCTGCCCGCCGGGACGGGCCTCGCGGAGCAATGCCGCAGAAAAGGGCGCGCCCCGATCGCCTGCCACGGGGGAAGCGGGCGATTGGGGCGCGCAAGGAGAGCTTAACCACGTTGTGCCACCGGCACAACGGGTCGACTTGGGTCAGATTTCCGACCGACGCATCGCGCGGCAAATGGTTTACATCTAGCATCTAACGGACGGTCGTCTCCGGCCGACCGGGCGCCCGAATCGTCCGCTCGGCCCATCCGGGTGCCGAGCCTTCGGCGTCGAGACCCGCTGGGTGATCCCCGGTGAAGCTCCACAGTGGATCTCACTACACTCGCCCGGTGATCATCACGAGACGACGATCGACGGCCGTCCTGATCGGAGTGTTGGCGGCGACCGCGCTGACCGGCCCCGCACCGGCCCTCGCCGATGACGAGGAGCCCGCCGAGCCGCCCAAGGTCGAGCTGGTGCTCGACGTGAGCGGGTCGATGCGGGCCAACGACATCGACGGGCGCAGCCGGATCTCGGTCGCCCAACAGGCGTTCAACGAGGTGGTCGACGCGCTGCCCGAGGAGACCCAGCTCGGCATCCGGGTGCTCGGCGCGACCTACCGGGGCAAGGACAAGAAGCAGGGCTGCCTGGACACCCAGCAGATCGTGCCGGTCGGGCCGGTGGACCGTACCGCGGCCAAGGCGGCGGTGGCGACGCTGCGACCGACCGGCTTCACCCCGGTCGGGCTGGCCCTGCGCTCCGCCGCCCGGGATCTCGGCACCGGCACGACCGCGCGACGGATCGTGCTGATCACCGACGGCGAGGACACCTGCGCCCCACCCGACCCGTGCGAGGTGGCCCGGGAACTGGCCGCCCAGGGCACCAAGCTGGTGGTCGACACGCTCGGCCTGGCCCCGGACGAGAAGGTTCGCAAGCAACTGCTCTGCATCGCCACCGCGACCGGCGGCACTTACACGGCGGCACAGAGCGCCGACGAGCTGACCGGCCGGATCAAGCAGCTCGTCGACCGGGCGAAGGACACCTACACCGCCGCCCCGACCGTGGTGGCCGGCAGGGCCGAGTGCGCCAACGCGCCGCTGCTCGCCCCCGGCGTCTACACCGACCGGGAGGCGTTCTCCGAGCACCGCTGGTACCGGGTGCCCGTCCGGCCGGGGCAGGAGCTGCGCGCGTCGGTCAGCGTGGCGCTGGACCGACCGGTCAACCCCGACCACGCGGTGCTGCTGCGAGCCACCGCCACCGACGGCCGGGAACTGGTCCGGGGCGTCGACGCCGGCAGCGGCCGTACCGACGTGGTGTCGGCGGGGCTGCGCTGGTCGGGGACGGAGGAGGGGGCGACGCCGAGTCCGTCGGCCACCGACACGCCGGTGCCGGCCACCACGGTCTGCCTGGTGGTCAGCAACGCCTTCTCGCCCCGTCCCGGCACCCGGGCGGAGCCGGGCATGCCGGTCGAGCTGACCATCGACGTGGTCGCCTCGTCACCCGCCCCGGCCGCGCCGGACCTGGGGCGCGGCTGGGTGCTGCTGCTCCTGCTCACCCTGGCCGGCCTGCTCACCGGCCTGGTCGTCGGGCTGCTCACCCGCTGGTGGGTGGCGACGTGGAGGACGAACTGACGATGCGTACCCCGATCATCCGGGCCGGGGCGGCGCTGGCCGCCGCCGGGCTGGCCCTGCTCGCCGCCCCGGCCCCGGCCACAGCCGCGCCCACCCCCTCCCCCGGCGCCACCCCGGTCACCCGGGCCGGGACGTCGTTCCTCACCGCCACCGGCATCACGGCCGGTCAGCCGGTCCGGGTCGGCGCCTCCACCGGCGACTTCCTGTACTGGTCGTTCCCGGCGTCGGCCGGGCAACGCCACGAGATCACCGCGACGGTGTCCCTGCCGAAGGCCCGTACCGGCGCGTCCACCTGGACGGTGGAGGTCTTCGACGGGCTGCGCCGCCGGCAGGCGTGCACGGCCGGGGCGCAGACCCCGACGGTGGCCGCGTCGGCCGGCAGCGTGGCGCTGGGCTGCACGCTGCGCCAGGTGCGGTCCTGGGCGGAGCCGTGGTCGGCCGACCCGCTGCCCGGCACCTACTTCGTCCGGCTGTCCGTGACCGACCTGCCCGAACCCGACCTGGGCCTCCCGATCGACGTGGAGCTGCTGGTCTCCGCGGACGGCGAGGGTTCGCGCGACGACGGCGAGTTGAAGGCGCCGCTGGTGCCGAACACCAAGGCCGGCGCGGTGCTGACCGGTGAGCCGGCGGCGGCCCCCGTCGAGGAGGACGACGACTGGTTCGACGGCGACTGGCTGCCCGCGCTCGGCTCGCGCTGGGCGTGGAGCGCCGTCGGCGGCGCGCTCGCCGCCGTCGCCGGGGTGGTCGGTTTCGCGCTTACTCGCCGCCCCCGCCGGCCCTGACCCGGAGGGCGGCCCCGAAAGGCGGTTCTGGCCAGGGCCGGTGGCCGTCCCCGGGTCGGGGGCGGCCACCGGCGGGTCACCCGGACCGCCGGTCGGGGCCCTCCGGCGTCACCCCCTGCGGTACGTTCACCAGCCATGGCTGTCGCGCACCTTCCTGCCGGACGGGCGCGACGGTGGTCGTACCGGAAAGGGGTGGGCGATGCGCGACCTGCTGCCGGCGACGGTCTCGGTGGCGGTGGCCGAGGAAGCCGACTGGGTGGGTGAGCTGCTCCCGGCGGAGCGGGCCGGGCTGAGCGAGCGGGCGGTGGAGAGCCGGCGGCGGGACTTCACCGCCGGTCGGGTCTGCGCCCGGCGGGCGATGACCGCCCTCGGCCTACCGGCCGCGCCGGTGCCGGCCGCGTCCAACCGCGCGCCGGTCTGGCCGGCCGGGCTGGTCGGCACCATCACCCACACCCGGGGCTACTGCGCCGCCGCGGTCGCCCGCCGCACCGACCTGCGCGCGGTCGGCATGGACGCCGAGCGGCACAAGGAACTCAACCCGGGGGTACGCCGGATAATCCTGCGCCCCGAGGAGGAGGACCGGCTGGCCCGGCTGCCGGGTGGGGTGAACTGGCCGGTGCTGGTGTTCAGCGCCAAGGAGACCGTCTACAAGGTCTGGCACCCGGTGGTGGGCTCCTGGTTGGACTTCCTCGACGCCACCGTCGAACTGGACCCGGACGCGGGCGTCTTCACCGCCCGGATCAACCCGGCGCGAGTGTCGGCGGCCACCGTGGCGGACCCACCCTCGATGGTCACCGGCCAGTTCGCGATCGAGGACGACCTGGTCCGTACGGCGGCTGTGCTGCCCCTGCGCTGAGCCCTTGCCACCACCCACTAGCTTCCAAGAGTTACGACCGTCGAACGTGTGCGAGGAGTACGGTGAGCCAGCCCCAACCCCCTTACGGGCCGCAGGACCCCCACCAGCCGCCCGGGGCGCCGCAGCCGTTCCCGACGGCACCCGGTCAGCAGTACCCGGTCGACCCGACCGCCCCGCCACCCCCGGTCCCCGATCCGTCACAACCGACGTACCCCGCCGACCCGTACGCTCCGCCGTCGCCGTACGCGCCGCAGCCGCCGGTCTCCGGAGCCCCACAGCCGACGTACCCACCGCCGACGTCGGGCCAGCCGTACCCCTCGTACGACCCGGGGAGCGTGCCGCCGCCGGCCTCCGGTGCCGGCTACCAGCCGATGTCGGGCGCGGGATACCCGCCGGTCTCCGGTGCCGGATACCCGCCGGTGTCCGGAGCGGGATACCCGCCAGGGTCCGGTGCCGGTTACCCGCCGCCGCCCGGCGGCCCGGGTGCGCCCGGCTATCCGTTGGGCCCGCCTCAGCCGGCCCCGTCGTCGGGCACAAAGGTCTGGATCATCATCGGCGTCGTGGTCGCCGTGGTGCTGCTGCTCTGCTGCGGTGGAATCGTCGCCGCCGTGGTCGCCGGTGGCAGGACGGCCAACGAGGCGGCCGACGAGATCGAGCGCTCGCTGCCCACCCCCGGTGCCACGACGGCACCGGCGCTACCGGGTGACAAGCCGTCGTCCACCGATGACGAGACGTTCAACATGAAGGCCGGCGAGACGCTGGTGATCAGCGACGACGACGGCACCATCGAGATCACCGTCCGGAGCTTCAGCACCTCGTCCAAGGGCTGCCGCTCGTTCGCCCCGCCACCGGACAAGGGCATGTACCTGATCGCCGACGTCACCGCCACGGTGACCAAGGGCACGGCGTCGATCAACCCGTTCTACTTCCAGTGGGTGGCCGACGACGGCACCACGGTCAACGGGCTGGCGGGTGCCCTCTCCGGCTGCGGCGGCGACATGCTCGACTCCGGCAGCAGCATCCGGGCCGGCAGCAAGCGTTCCGGCGCGGTCGTGTTCGACGTGGCCGACAAGAAGGGCGCGGTCGAGTACCAGCACAAGTTCGAGGCGGCCGGTTCCTGGAAGCCCTGACCTCCCAGGTCCCGTGACGGGCCGGCTCCCCTGACGGGGGCCGGCCCGCTCCCGTTACGCAGGACCGGCCGGCTCCGGTCACCGGTCGGCCCTGGCCCCGCCGTGCTTGCCGGGACAACCCGGTGTGTCCGGCGGTAGCGGGCCGGGATCGCTGCCGTGCCTTGAATCGGGCCCGGCACCGGTGGATGCTGAACAGATCGACATTCACCGATCGACTTGGAGGTGGGAGATGCGCCGTCTCTCGCTCGTCGCCCTGACCCTGGCCGTCGTGCTGCTGCCGGCGACCCCGGCCGCCGCGCACGCCGGAGCCACCGGCCCGGCCGCCGCGGACCTCGGGGTCGCCGGCCACCGCAGCGCTGCGGGTCCGGCCGTCACGCCGACGTTGCACGACGTCCGGACCGCCGGCACCGCCTGGGGCCAGGACCCGACGACCGGCCGGCTGACGCTCACCGTCGACGACACCGTCCCGCCGGAGCAGGTACGCGCGCTGCGCGCCATCGCCGTCCGGGCCGGCGCGGACCTGCGCCGCGAACCCGGCCGGCTGCGCATCCTCGTCGCCGCCGGGCAGGCCGTCTACGGCGGGGGTGCCCGCTGCTCACTCGGCGCGAACGTGCACAGCGGCAGCACCTACTACTTCGTCACCGCCGGGCACTGCACCTCCGTCGCCTCCGCCTGGTACGCCGACAGCAGCCAGACGACAGTGCTGGGCAGCCGCACCGGCAGCAGCTTCCCCACCAACGACTACGGCCTGGTCCGCTACACCGGCACGGTCAGCCACCCGAGCGCCGTCTACACCTATCCGGGCCTGCTCACCGTCAACGGCGTCGGCACCCCGTACATCGGCCAGGCCGTCTGCCGCAGCGGCTCCACCACCGGCGTGCGGTGCGGCACGGTGACCGGGCTCAACCAGACGGTCAACTACGCGGAGGGCAGCGTGTCCGGGCTGATCCGCACCAACATCTGCGCCGAGCCCGGTGACAGCGGCGGGCCGCTCTACGTCGCCGGGAGTGGGTTGATCCTCGGCATCCTCTCCGGCGGCAGCGGCAACTGCACCAGCGGCGGCACGACCTACTACCAGCCGATCGCCGAGATCCTCGCCGCCTACGGCGTCACCATCCCCTGAGCACGACGTCGACGTGGTGCGCCGCCGGCAGGTCGTCGGGGAATGGCCGGAGGCGGGCTCCCCGTCGTCCGGGCAACCCGCCTCTGCGCAGATCCTCGTAGTGAGGCCGATCGGCCTACCGGGCGTCATGACCGGGAGGTCCGGGGCCCGGCCGGCAGGTCACCGGCCGGGCCACCGGTCAGGATTCCTGGCTTCGACGCCGGGCGAGGAAGAACATGAACCCGCCCAGGGCGACCAGGACACTTCCCACCCCGGTCAGGGCAGGAACCGCGCCACCACCGGTGACCGGCAGAATCCCGTGCCCCGGCGCACCGGGACTGCCAGGCGCACCGGGACTGCCCGGGGCACCGGGTGCACCCGGGCTACCCGGAGCGCCAGGGCTACCCGGAGCACCAGGGCTACCCGGAGCACCCGGACTGCCGGGCGCACCAGGGGCACCAGGACTACCTGGAGCACCTGGGCTACCGGGGGCACCAGGACTACCCGGAGCGCCCGGACTACCAGGCGCACCCGGGCTGCCGGGTGAGCCAGATGGGCCGGGCGGGCCACTGGGTCCGGGCGGGCCGCTGGGCCCGGGGGGACCGGAGGGCGCGACGCACACCGGTGCGCTGATGACGTTGGTGTCCAGGGTGACGGCGGCGGTTCGTGCCAACGCACGGCCCTGGAGGGTCGCGCCCGTGGCCATCGTGATCGACGCCTGGGCCATGATGGTGCCCACGAAGGTGGTGCCCGTGCCGATCGTCGCCGAGCTGCCGATCTGCCAGAACACGTTGCAGGCTGAAGCCCCGTTGATCAGGACGACGCTGCTGTTGGACGCCGTCGTCAGCGACGAGTCGACCTGGAAGATGAACACGGCCGCCGGGTCGCCCTGGCCGTTGAGGGTCAACGTCCCGGTCAACTGCGCGGCCCCGATCCGGTAGACGCCCGGGTTGAGCGTGTTGCCGCCGAGTTCCGCGGGGAGGTTGGTGAACGGCGTCCGGCCGGCGGCGTCGTTGTAGGCGGTGGTCAGGTCACTCTGCGCCTGCAACGCGACAGCATCGCCGAGGTGGACCTCCCCGCCGATGGTCGCCGTTCCGAAGCCCGCCGCGGTGTTGCCCGGGAACCTCCCGAGACTCTGGGCGAGGAAGCTCGGGCCGGTGTTGGTCGGTTCGGCCCCGGCCAGGACGGAGAAGTTGCCGGCCGTCCCCAGGCCCACCGGGGCATCGGCCGCGCTTGCCGCCGTCGAGTTGACGAGCAGCAGGCTGGCGACCACGGCGACGGCTGCGGAAGCCCCGAGAGCCGGCAGGACCACCCACCGAAGTCGACGAATCGGTCTTTCTTTCACAGGAACATCCTCCGTGGCTACTACTCGCAGGAGGCGTCTCGCGTCCTGCCCGAAACGGCCCGGTGGTGCGGCCGAGTGCGCAGACCACCACATCACGCCACAGCCACGTTTGCTACCAAAATGGGACAATAAGGTAGATTATGGGACCAAAGAGGACTCCGCCTCACGTCCCACAGGCTCATCACAAGGCCCCCGGCGCGTCGGCGCAGGTGACCAGGACCCACCTGTTCGGTTCCGGTGCGAGCACGCCCGATGCCTCGGCATGCCACGGGTGGCGGCGGCACCGACGCTCCGCCCTGGCCGTCGTGGACTCCGGGGTTGACGCCAAAGCTAAAGGTGATAGCTTTTAGCTAACAGGGAAAGCCAAGCGCTGACGAGCTACATGGAGATGGTCATGACCGAGTTCCTGAACGTCGATGGTGGGACGATCGCCTACGAGGTGACCGGCGTCGCCGGCCCGCTGGTGGTGCTCGCACACGGCATGGGTGACAGCCGCGAGGCATACCGGTTCCTCGCCCCCGCGCTGGCGCAGGCCGGGTACCGGGTAGCCGCGGTGGACCTCCGCGGCCACGGCGAGTCCAGCGTCGGGTGGCCGTCCTACACCCGCACCGCGATCGCCGGTGACCTGATCGCCCTGGTGCGGCACCTCGGCGGGCCGGCGGTGCTCATCGGCCACTCCATCGCCGGCGGCGCGGCCACGATCGCCGCCGTGCAGGCCCCGGAGTTGGTCACCGCACTTGTCGAACTCGCACCCTTCACCCGCAAGCAGCAGATCCGACTCGGCGACCTGCGCAACGCCGCCTACCGTCGTGGCACGACACACCTCATCGGTACCGCCCTGCTCGGCAGCACCCGGCAGTGGGCCAGGTATCTCGATACCGCCTACCCCGGCACCAAACCCACGGACTGGGACACCCGCCTGAAGCAGATCACCGCGATGCTGCAGCAACCGGGCCGGATGAGGGTCCTGCAGAAGATGGGCATGACCTCTCCCGCCGATGCCGGTGAACACCTAGGCAAGGTCACCTGCCCCGTGCTGATCGTGCAGGGCACTCTCGACCCCGACTGGGCCTCGCCGAAGGCCGAGGGCGAAGCGATCGTCGCCGATCTACCGACCGGACTCGGCCGTCTGGAGATGCTCGACGGAGCGGGTCACTACCCACACGTCCAGTTCCCCCAGCAGACCCTCGCCATGGTCCTGCCCTTCCTGGCCGGCATCCGTGCCTAGGGCCGGCCTGGATTCGGCCACGGTCGTCGCCGCCGGTGCCGCGCTCGCCGACGAGGTCGGCTTCACCGAGCTGACCATGGGCCGACTCGCCGAGCGGGTCGGGGTACGCGCCCCGTCGCTGTACAAGCACATCGCCAGCCAGGACGACCTCAACCGGCGGATCGCCGCCCTCGCCCTCACCGAGGCCGCCGACGCGATCGGCGCGGCCACCCAGGGCCGCGCCGGGCGGGACGCACTGGCCGCCGCCGCCCACGCGCTCCGCGACTTCGTACTCACCCACCCCGGCCGTTACGCGGCCACCATCGGCCTCACCCCGAACAGCCCCGACGACCCGATCGCGGTCGCCGAAAAGCGAGTACTCGTACCCTTCGAAGCGGTCCTGCGGGGATACGACATCGCCCCCGAGGACATGACCCACGCGCTACGCGCGCTACGCAGCGTCTTCCACGGCTTCGCCACCCTGCAGGCCACCAACGGATTCCAGTGGTCCACCGACATCGACGCGAGCTTCGAATGGCTCATCAACCTCGTCGACCGGAGCCTGCGCTCCACACCACTGTCCAGCCCGACCGATCACCGGTAGACCATCCGCTCGCCGAACCGGCCAGTTCCACCCTCCACACCAGCCGGAAGCGGAAACCACCATTGATCGGGCCCCTCCTCGAGACACCCAGGGAGGCTCCGTCCGACGACGCCGGACGGGCACACGTTCAAGGGCGGGCTCCCGATCATCCGAGAACCCGCCCTGAACTGCTACTTTGTGGTGGAGCTGAGGGGATTCGAACCCCTGACCCCCTCGATGCGAACGAGGTGGCTGCTGTTCCACAGGCGTTCGCAAGATCGTCAGATTCGGACTAACATCCTGGTCAGGGGCTATACCTGAGTGATTGGGGTTGACCCGGTTTGACGGACAGGGTCGGTAAGTTGATCTCACGCTACCTTGCTCGCTGGCCTGCGGGAATAGGCCGTCGCCTCATACTCGG
>NZ_JBIUCH010000013.1:0-22951 GCF_044548625.1 Micromonospora sp. NPDC051925
ATGGCCGACACCGGTAACCGCTACGCTCCCCATCGAGGACCCTGCCCACTGATGATCTTTGTCTGGAAACTCAGATCATGGACAGGGTCCTCCCCGTATCGCTAGACCTAGACCACTACGAATCCCCCCGATGGTCAAAACACGAGCGGCCACCCCCGAGGTTCGGGGGTGGCCCGTCGCGTCGTCGCGAGCGGTTACGCGACGGCGGCGAGCAGCGGACGAAGGGGTTGCTTCGCGTCGATGCGCACCGAGTCCGGGTAGAAACCCCGGCCCCGCTTCCCGGACGGCAGGATCGTCACCGTGAACAGGCGGTCGATGATGAGTCGCCGGTTGGCCAACCCCATGTCCCGCCACATCCTCACCGGGTCCGCCGAGTTGATCACCTCCGCGAGGGGGTCATCGGTCACGTTCGCGTTCAACAGTTCCTCGATCTCCGCGATACGGGCCTTACCGACCCTGGTAGCGGCGGCGACCTGCCCGGCGGTCCGCTTGCCCAACACCTCGTCCTCGGCCATCCGCTCCAACCGGGCGCGGATAGCGGCCCGCTCACCCCGCAACGCCTGCGCGTCGACCTCCGGGGCGGGCGGGGCCAACAGGTCGAACCGGTCCGGGTGCGTCAGCGTGTAGAGCACGTTGGCGAACACCAACTCATCAACCTTGCCGGCGTTACGGGTCAGGTGGTTGCGCTCCTTGCACCGGTAGCGGGGCTCCCGTCCACCACCGGTCACCTCACACGTCACCGGCTCGTCCACCACCACGTCGAGCGGGGTGCAGATACCGCACCGGTAGATACCCGACCCGTGCCAGCGCGGCGCGGCACCCGGACCCACCCGCCGCGACGGGTCAGTCAACAACTCACACACCGCCTTGAACACCTCCGGGGACACGATCGGCTCCCACGGAGCCCTCACCCCCTCCAAGATCTGCCCCTTGTGCACCATGAACCCGGCGTTACGCGGACGCAACAGGATGTCCCGCAACGTCTCCGCCGACCACGACGCACCCGTCACGGTCGACACGTCCCCCTCCCGCAACTCGGCCGCGAGCGCCCGCAACGTCAACCCCTGCAACAGCCGGTGCGAACAGTCCGCGACCACCTCGATCTCGTAGTCGATCGTCGTGACCCCGGCCTTACACGACCGTCCGCCGTGCCACGGACACACCACCTCGTCCGGCATCGCCCCGTCCGGGACGTCCGGCGGACCGAGACAGAACCCGAACGGACGACGCCCACCCCCGAACTGACCGTTACGCGCCTGCCGCTCCCGCGCCATCGACACCCGCCGCGCCGCGTCCCGCGACGCCTTGTTCGCCACCAACACCCGCACCTCGGCATCGAAGTTGTCGTGCCCCTTCTCCATGTGCAACGAGTTGGTGCACGACTCCACCACGATCGAGTGCGGCGAGAACTCCACCACGTCCGCCAGATCCTGGAGATCCTTCGGATCACGAAACGCCCGGTCCAGGTCCAGGCACAGCAACGCGTCCGCCCGCCCCGCCGACAGATCCGCAAGGGCCTCCCGCAAGTCCGGACGCCACACCCGGTACTCCCGACGCCCGTCCGGCAACGTGACCTTCCGCCGCTTGTACGCCGACAAACGAGGATTCTTGATCACCTTCCACACATCCCAATCAAGCCCACCGGCCCGATCCCGCATACGCTGGATCTGGTCGTCCAGCCCGGACGGGATGCCCTCATCCGTGAGGTCAACGTCCTCACGCTTGTCCGACAGACGAGCCAACAAGATCGCACGACGCCTAGAGGAGTTCTTACCAGCCATGCATCAAATATGGGTTATAAACCGAGGTCCGGCAAGACCACGCTTGCGGTGTACTGGGCACACCGGGTCGCCGACCGCTTCCCGGACGGCCAACTCTATGTCGACCTGCGCGGATTCGACTCCACCGGCTCGGTGGTGACGGCCGCCGAGGCGGTCCGGGGATTCATCGAGGCGCTGGAGGTGCCACCCGAGCGGATACCCACCCAGCTGCCCGCACAGGTGGGTCTCTACCGCAGCCTGCTCGCCGGTCGTCGGATGCTGGTGCTGCTGGACAACGCCCGCGACGTCGACCAGGTCCGGCCCCTGCTGGCCGGCAGTCCGAGCTGCCTGTTCCTGGTCACCAGTCGCAACCGGCTGGCCGGCCTGATCACCGCCGAGGGCGCCCGACAGATCGCCGTCGACCTGCTGAGCACCGCCGAGGCGTGGCAACTGCTGGCCCGGCGGCTGGGCGCGGGCCGGCTGACGGTCGAACCGCAGGCGGTGGACGAGATGATCGAACGGTGCGTACGGCTGCCGCTGGCGCTGGCCGTGCTCGCCGCGCGGGGGGCGGCGCATCCCACGTTCCCCCTGGCCACCATCGTTGCCGAGCTGCGCGAGGCACCGCGCCTGTCGGACTCGTTCGACGGTGGGGACACCGGCACCGACGTGCAGTCGGTCTTCTCCTGGTCGTACCGGAACCTGACACCGCCGGCGGCGCGACTGTTCCGGCTGATCGGCTGCCATCCGGGACCGGACCTCGGCACTGCCGCGGCGGCGAGCCTGGCCGGGCTGCCCCGGAGCCGGGTGACCCGACTGCTGGCCGAGCTGGCCCATGCGCACCTGGTCACCGAGCACGCGCCCGGCCGGTTCGCGGCCCACGACCTGTTGCGGGCGTACGCGGCGGAGTTGGCCGAGAGCCTCGACCCGGCTGAGGAGCGACGGGCGGCGGTCCGGCGTGGACTGGACCACTACCTGCACACCGCGCACGCGGCGGCACTGCTGCTGCAACCCGGTCGGGATCCGGTGGCCCTGACCGCCGCCCTGCCGGGGGTGACGCCCGAGGAACTGCCGGACCACGGTCGGGCGCTGGCCTGGTTCACCACCGAGCACCCGGTCCTGCTGGCGGCGGTCTCCCACGCCGGGCGTACCGGATTCGACGGACACTGCTGGCAACTGGCCTGGACCCTGGTGGACTTCCTCCAGCGCCGGGGGAGCTGGCCGGACCTGGCCGTGGCCCAGCAGACCGCCCTGGCCGGGGCGCGGCGGGCGGGCGACCGGCCCGGACAGGCGAACGCCCACCGCGATCTCGCCCGGGTGCTCTACCGGTTGGGCCGGGTGGACGAGGCGGTGGAGCACTACCGGGAAGCCCTGATCATGTTCGGCGCGTTGGGCGACCACACCGGGCAGGCGCGTACCCACCGGGCGTTCGGCGCGATGCTCGACGGGCTCGGCCGGTACGCCGAGGCGCTGGACCACGTACAGCGGGCCCTGGCGTTGTACCGGGCCGCCGGTCACCTGGCGGGGGAGGCCAGCGCCCGCAACGCGGTCGGCTGGGCGCACGCCCAACTCGGCCAGTACGGGCCGGCGCTCGACCACTGCGCGCAGGCGTTGACGCTGCTGCGCCCGACCGGCGACCGGCACGGCGAGGCGAACACCTGGGACAGCCTCGGCTTCATCCACGACCGGCTCGGCCATCACCGCCAGGCGCTCCGCTGCTACGGCCGGGCGTTGGCGCTGTACCGGCGGATCGGCGACCGGTACGACGAGGCGGACACCCTGACCCGGCTGGGCGAGACCCGGCACGCGGCGGGGGACACCGGCGGCGCGCTGCGGACCTGGCGGCGGGCGCTCGGCATCCTCGACGAACTCGACCATCCGGACGCCACCCGGGTCCGCGACCTGCTGACCCGGGCCACGGCCGGGAATCCGGCGCGTTCCCGCTGATCCGCCGCGCCCGGCTCCGGTCGCCGGCACCTCGCGCAGATCGCGCCTGCCGTCGGAGGAGTCGGCCAGGGGCGGCCGAACCGCCGACCGCGCCCGAGCAGGTCCCCGCCCGGTGCCGGTGCCCGCCCGGTGCCGGTGCCCGCCCGGTGCCGGTGCCCGCCCGGTGCCGGTCCCCGCCCGGTGCCGGTGCCCGGTGGAGCGGGGTCTCGGTCCGTGCGCCGACGGCGAGCGGGGACCGGTCGACGCTGACCGGCCCCCGCTGCGCGCGCCCGCGGGCGGTCAGCTCGTCGTGCAGGTCAGCACCGGGATGCCGGGGGTGCCGGTGGACGAGCCGAGGAACCCGAACGTGGTGCTGGCACCGGCGGCGACCGTCCCGTTGTAGGACACGTTGCGGGCGGTGACCGTCGAACCCTGGGTGGTCACGGTCGCGTTCCAGGCCTGGGTGACCGCTTGGCCGTTGGCGTACGTCCAGGTCACGGTCCAGTTGCTGATCGCCGAGGCCCCGGCGGTGACCCTGACCTCGCCCTGGAACCCGCCGGTCCACTGACCGGTCACCGTGTACGTCGCGGTGCAGCGGGCGGCGCTGGGCGGCGGGGTGGTCGTGGGCGGTGGGGTGGTCGTGGGCGGTGGGGTGGTCGGGGTGGGCGGTGGGGTCGTCGGCGACGGCGGCGGGGTGGTCACCGGTCCACCCCAGCCGGCGGTCGAGTCGAGCCAGGCCGCGCGGCGCAGCATCCAGTCCCGCATGGACTGGACCTGGCCCTGCCAGGTGGGCGCGGTCGGGGTGTAGAACGGGCCGACCATCGGGTTGGTCAGATTGGGCCAGCGCTGGAAGTTGCGCTGTGCGGCGTTGGTCAGCGGCGCGGCCAGCGCGTTGATCCGGTTCTGCAGGGCGGTGTCGGAGAGCAGACCCCGGCGCAGCGTCTGCCAGCGTGACCGGAGCTGGTTGACGAACGCCGGATCGCGTACCAGCTGGGGGAACCAGTCGTTGGCCACCGGCTGCCGGGTCTGCTGGTACTGCCAGCCGGCGACCTGGTCGTTGCCGAAGTAGCCGCCGACGCCGAAGGTCAGGTCGTAGTCCCACAGCGGGCCGGCGAAGATCTTGGTGTCCCGGTCCTTGTAGAAGTACGCGCTGCGGATGTACGAGTCCATCTCCCGGCTGAACTCGTTGAGGACCATCTGGTCCACGAACGAGTCGACGTCGATGTACTTCCGGTAGCCGGTGACCGGGTCGGCGGAGTTCGCGGCCCGCAGCACGTCGTGGAACTCCTGGACGTGCCCGCGCAACCAGTCCCGCTGGGGTGCCTGCAGCGGTGACGGGTCGCGCACCTCCAGGTAGTTCCAGCAGGTCGCCGCCGGCCCGGTACAGGGCAGCGTCGGCTCCTCGGCGGCCAGCCACTCGAAGCTCCAGATGTACCCGCCCTGGATCTTGGGCAGGGTCAGGTCGTCCTCGTCCAACTGCTTGAGGTCGAGCCGGTTCTTGGAGTTCTTGATGGTCTCCACGACCATGTAGACGCCCATGTAGTCACTGGCGCCCACCGGGCCGGCGTCGGTGTTGAGGTAGAACTCCACGAACCGGTACCTCGGCGCGGGCATGCCCATCTCCCGCCCGAGGTCGTAGACGAGCGCCTCCCGGATCAACGCCTTGTCGCTGAACGGCCCGCGCAGCACCCAGTCGGAGTCGGCGGGCATGCCCAGCACCGGGTAGTCGGCGTCGTCGCTGTCGTTGTCCCACAGTTCGAGGCGGTACGGCGTCTTCTCGAAACTCGCCGACGACTGCCCGCGCAGGTGGAACCCGGCGCGGGTGGCGACCGTCGGGGCCGCCGCCAGCGAGGTGGTGCCACCGCCGCCCGGCTCGAAGATCATCGCGGTGGCGTCGAGGTACTCGCGGGCGGGCTTTCCGGCGCCGTACGAGTCGAGCAGGACCACCGGCAGGTCGTGGGCGGTGGTGACGTTCTGGGCGACGTACATGGCGGTGCCGGGCGTCCCGGACGCGGTCTGGCCGACGAAGGCCTGCGCGCGTAGCTGGGTGGTGCGGGTGAACCGCAGCGGCGTACCGGCGTAGAGCGGCGACTGGGCGGTGGGCAGTCGGCCATCGGTGGTGTACCGCAGCTGCGCGCCGCTGATCGTGGTGCTCAGCGACACCGTCACCTCCCCCTGGAAGGTGCCGCTCGGCCGTGAGAAGACGATGTCGCCGACCAGGTCGTCGGCTGCTTCGGCGGCGGCGACGGCATCGGCGGCGGAGGTGTCCAGGCCGGTGGTGACCCCGGCGCGGGCCGGGGCCGGATGGGCTGGTGCGGCGGCCGGCTCGGCGTCGGCCTGTGCCGCGTACGGCACGAGGAGCCCGGTGACGAGCACCGCGACGGCGGCCATCCCGGCGGTGCGACGGGTCGGTGGGCGAATGGTCAGACGCACGATGTCTCCTGTTCGGTGCGGAGGGTGGTGGTGGGCGTCGACGCCACCGACGCCGTGGCGTCGTGGAAGTGCCGGCGCAGTGTCCGCCGCCACGGCACGTCCGGCAGGTCCGGTCGCAGGGCGGCCAGGCCGGTGGCGTACTTCGAGATGCGGACGGGTCTGGTGCCGCGTTGCCACAGCATCCGGTCGACCGGGGAGGCCGCCGAGCTGGTCTTGGTCTCGACCACGGCGACCGTGGGCAGGCCCAGCCTGCGGTCGCCGTCCTGCCAACGCAGGTCGGTGTCGATGGTGATCCGGCTCGCCGTCGCCGACAACAGCAACGTGGTACGTCGGTAGCCGGTGACCAGCACCGGTGCGAGGGGACCGCCGGCGGGTCGGATCGACTCACGGACGAGCGCCTCGTCGACGAAACCGCACCCCGGCCGCAGGGTACGACGGTCCTCCGGCCGGTACGGCAGTCGATGTTTGGTGATCCGCCCCCGGGCCCCGCTGATCTTGACCTCCAGCCAGCACTCCGCCGAGTCGAGATAGGTGCGGGTGCGCACCTTGAAGCGCCGCCGTCGGCGGTACGCCGCGCTGTGGTAGCTGGCCAGGCACGGGGTGTCGAAGTACACCGACTCGTAGCGGAAGGCGCGCGCGCCGTCGATGTCCAGCACCCGGGCGTACGGGGCGACCCGGTCGAGCAGGTGCGGCAGTTCGTCCAGCGCGACGACGTACTTGCGGTCCACCCTGCTCTGCAACGCGGCCCGGTCGATCAGCTCGGCGAGCCCGACGGGGGACAGGTCCGCCAGCGCCGACGCCAGCGGTGGCGGGGTCATCGGGGTGCCCCCGCCGGCACCGGCGTTCCGGTGCTGGGCGTCGGATCACGGCGGTCCCTCCGGAGCATCCGCCGGTGGTCGCCGAGGAGCATCGCCGCGACGACGAGCGCCATCGCGCAGATGTCGATCGCGAACGGGATGAGCCGCGTCATGTCTCGCTGTCCTCCTGGGCTCGTCGGCGGGTGGGTCGGGCACCGCCTGCGCCGGCTCGGGAGAGGTCGCGGTGGGGTGGCTGAGGCCCATCGTCTTTTCGGTAAACTTTCGGTTACTATTTCGATACTGTAGGCATGGCATCGGGTTACGTCAATGCATGGATGTGCTGCCCCGCAGATGGCGGGGACTGCGGAACGGGATCTTCCGTGCAGGCACATGCCCGGATGGGCGGATCGTGCGGCGAGCGCTTACCCCGGGGGAGGCCGACGGCGATCGGCAGTCGATAGTTTCGAGATGGTCGGGTTCAGAACAGGGTCAGCGGCTCGACCGGCACCGGTTCGGGCAGCGCCGCCAGCGCGGGAACCCGGGCTCGTACCTCGTCGTGGAAGCGGCGGGCGAGCAGTGGCGCGTCGGCATTGTCCGGGGTGTGCACGAACATGGTCGGCGAGCGACCCTCCCGCAGCCAGTCGACGATGATCTCGACCCAGCGCTGCCAGCCCTCGACGGTCTGCGCCTCGGCGTCCCGGCCGAGGTACCGGACGATCGGCTGGTCGGTCAGCGCGACCGACCGCAACGGCAGGCGGGGTTTCTTCGTCCACGCCTCCCGTTCCGCGTCGCTGGTCGGCAGGTCGCGGAAGAACGCGGTGGTGTCGAAGGGGATCCACTCGGCGGATGCCTCGGCCAGCACTGCTTCCAGCCGTCGCGTCGCGTGGGGCTCCAGGAAGAAGGCGGGGTGTCGGACCTCCACCGCGTACCGGTGGGAACTGGGCAGTCGACGGAGGAAGCCGGCGAGCGCGGGGACGTCCGCCGGGGTGAACGACCCCGGTAGCTGGATCCAGAGGGCGTGGGCCCGGCCGCCGAGCGGCTCGATCGCGTCGAAGTAGACCCGCAGCGGCCCGTCGGCGTCGACGAGCCGCCGTTCGTGCGTGACGACCTTCGGTAGTTTGAGGACGAACCGGAAGCCGGGATCGGTCTGCCGGGCCCACGAGGCCACGGTGTCCCGGGCCGGGGTCGCGTAGAACGTGGTGTTCCCCTCGACCGCGTCACACCAGCCGGCGTAGTGCCGTAGCCGCTCCTGGGCCGGGAGCGGGTGCGCCATCAACCGCCCCTGCCACGACCGGTGGGTCCACATCGCGCAGCCGACGTGTAGCCGCATGATCCCGATCCTCCCGCCAACGCCGCCGAGCCGGTCCGTCGTCGCACCGTATCGGAGCGCCGTCGGCACGGGTCGGGCGGTCCGGTGAGGTGGTGGCGCCACCGATCACCGGGAGTGCCGGCGATCGCCCACGGTGGGCTCCGAGCGTCAACTTTCGGTTGACGAAAGGGTGGCCGTCAACCTATGGTTGACGCATGACGGAACCCATTCAGATCCCCCACTCGATCCGCCTCGACGACCTGATCCAGGCCATCAAGAAGGCCCGCCCCGACGCGCTCGACCAGCTCAGCGACGCGGTGCTCGCCGCCGACCATCTCGGCGAACTCGCCGACCACCTGATCGGCCACTTCGTCGACCAGGCCCGCCGCTCCGGTGCCTCCTGGACGGAGATCGGCAAGAGTATGGGGGTGAGCAAGCAGGCCGCCCAGAAGCGCTCTGCCACGAAGGCCGACGCGGCGGCCGCCATGGACCCCAACGCCGGTTTCAGTCGCTTCACCCCCCGGGCCCGCAACGTGGTGATCGTGTCGCAGGAGGAGGCGCGCGGCACCGGCCACGCGGAGATCCGGCCGGAACACCTGCTGCTCGGCCTGCTCGCCGAACCGGAGGGCCTTGCCGCGAGGGCTCTGGTCGCCGAAGGGCTGAGCCCGGCGGCCGTCCGGGAAGCGGCAACGGCGGCGCTGCCCGCGCGGGCCGAGCAGGTCCCCGACCTGATCCCGTACGACCCGCAGGGCAAGAAGGCCCTCGAACTCACCTTCCGCGAGGCGTTGCGGCTCGGGCACAACTACATCGGCACCGAGCACATCCTGCTGGCCCTGCTCGAGTTGGAGGACGGCGTGGGCGTGCTGTCCGGACTGGGCCTGACCAAGGACCGGGCCGAGGCGCTGCTGGCCGCCGCGCTCGCCGAGGCGGTCGGCAGGAAGTAACGCCCTCGGGTCGGTCCCCGGGAGCCCCGGACTGCTCCCGGCGGACCGCCGGTCGCCAGCCGCGAATCAACCCCCGTGGGAAGCCGCCCACCACGGCCGGGCGGGAGAATCATGGAGACTGCCGGCCAGCGGCCGGGCGCGACCATCGGCCGCGTCCGGGCCGCGGCCGGTACGACTCAGTCGTCGGTGGGGAAGCCGTAACGCAGCGCGTGCTCCGGGTCGGCCGGGTCGATCTGGCGGAGGCCGGCGTCGGCAAGGCGCTTGTTGACCTCGTCGAGCTGCTCGCGTACCAGCCGGGCCTCCTCCTCGGTGACCCGGCCCCGGTGCGGCTTCCCGGCATGGTCGAGGGTGCCGTAGTCGATCTTCTCGGCGCTCTTGCGGGCCTTCGGCGGTCGGACCCGCTCCGCCGTCCTCAACAGCTGTGCCATCGGCGCGTCGGTCGCCATCGCGTCGAACTCGCTGGCGGTCAGCACCACCCGGCGCGGCTCGTCGCCGCCGTGCCGGTCGTGAATCTCGACTACCGCCACGTCGAGCGCGGCGTCGTCGATGCTCTCCACCTCGGTGACGGTGGCGTCCAGCTGCACGGGCCCGGCCACCAGATCGGGGTGCTCCAGCACGACGACCCTGACCACCTCGTCGTCGGGACGCAGCACGGTGCCGCTGAAGTCGGAGACGTGGATCGTCTTCTTGCCCATGTGCTGAGCTTCTCCTGTCGTTGGCCGGGAATCGACCACAAGACGCTACAAGGTGTGGGCCGGTGGCCCCTCCTTCAGGGTGGGGTGCAGGGATCAGGTCCAGAGGATCAACGGGGCTGGCGCGTCAGCGGGCGGTGAGGCCGCGCCGGGAGGAGGAGCCGGCGGGAAGGGTGTTCAGTTCGGCCCAGGAGAGCGGGGCGTCGAGGCCCCGACCGCACCGGGCCTCCCGGTACCGGGGTTGGGTCGGGAACCGGCCGGCGGTCTCCGCCGTACCCCAGATCCGCACGTCGTCCTGCTGGTACCGGTCATTCGGTTGCTTTGGCATGACCATTACCGTCCCAAAGAAAGGTGTACATGTATGGAAATAGATATGACGCCCGGTCGATGGACCAGGTTCCGCTGAGGCCGGTCACGATCCTCTTCTGCCCTACCCGCGCAATGCTGTCGGCAACCGGGCTTCCGCCGGGACGTGCCGGCGTACCGTGGATCATGGAGGTATCCACCAGGTGAGAGGGGCGGGCGGTGCTGGACCGGCGGTTGTACCTGCACCTGGTGACCTGGCTCGGGCAGTGGCCGGCCGGACCCGGGCTGCACGTGATCGGTTCGCGGCGACGTGCGCGCCCGGCCTGGGACGGACGCCCGCGTCCGGCCATCGCCGTCCGGGCCGACGGCAGCGCGGTGCTCTCCGTCCCGCCGCGGCGGGTCGAGGCCATCCGGGCGCTGGCCGGGGGCCCGCAGTCCGCACTGTACGAGGCCCTGCCGGCAGCGGTGGGGCAACCCGGTTGGGTGGTCAACGACGACGTGTTCCGGTGGTGCCTCGCGCCGGCGGCGCTGCCCGACGTCGGCACCTGGACCAACCCCACCGATCCGGCCCTCCCTGCCTGGCTGCACCTGTTCGACACCGATGTGCTCGTGGTCCGGGACGCCGGCGGCGGCTACCTGGCCGGCGTCGGGATCAAGCGACACGACGCGCACGGGCACGAACTGGCAGTCGGTGCGGTGCCCGCGGCGCGCGGCCGGGGGCTGGCCCGGCGGCTCGTCGCGCAGGCCGCCCGCCGGGTGCTCGACGAGGGGGCTGTCCCCACCTATCGACACGACCCCGCGAACATCGGCTCCGCCCGGGTCGCCGAGGCGGCCGGCTTCCCGGACCGGGGCTGGTCCTCGTACGGCGTCTATCCGCCCTGACCGGGCGCGGGCGGCGAACGCCCTGACCGGGCACGGGCGGCGACCCGGGTGGAGCGCGGACCGTGGATCCCGGGCCGGATCCACGGTCCGCAGCATGCCCCAGGCCCCGCCGGTCGACCCTTGGTGCTGGTCACGCTACGTATATGTTTGCCTCCGGAGCAAGGGGGGTTCGGCGCGTTGACTCTGTCCGGTAGTGGACTTGAGCTGCGGTTGGGGAATCGATGCCCTCGCTGGTTGGTGACGCAACGTGCGTGTCGCGGGCGCCTCGAATGCTCCGGCGGCTGCCCCGGCGGACCGGTGTCAGGGCCCACCGGTATGGTCGGTCGTCGCGGCGGGACGTCGCGAGCGGTCAGGAGTGGACGGTGACCAGGATCCGACGGTAGCCAGGAGCGGACGGGTAACAGGAGTGGACGGGTGATGCAGCTGCCGACGCCGGGCGAGGAGCACGGCCGGGTGGTGCTGGCACCGGCGGGTGAGCTGGACATCGCCACCGTCTCCGGCTTGGAGCGCGCTCTCGACGAGGCGCTCGACCGGCCCGGCCTGCTGGAGATCGTCGTCGACCTCACCGCCGTCACCTTCCTCGACTCCACGGCGGTGGCCGCGTTGCTGCGCGGGGCGGCGGAGGCGGTGGGCCGGGGGGCCACCCTGCGGCTGGTCGACCCGCAGCCGGTGGTGGCCCGGGTCCTGCGGATCACCGCGGTCGGGCAACTGCTCGGCCTCCCCGACGACCACGGCGACCCGGCCCCCTGGCGTCGCTGACCCGGCCGCGCCCGTTCTGGCGTCGTGGCTCAGCGCCCGTTCTGGCGTCGTGGCTCAGCCGGCCAGGCCGAGCGCTTCGGCCGCCGCGCGGCCGTTGGCGTGGCTCGCGCCGTAGGTGGTGACGAAGGCCCGGACGCCGGCCGGCCGCCACCGCCCCGGCCAGCCCATCTCCACCACCGTCACCGGGTGCGTCGCCGCCAGCGCCTCGACCAGGGCGGGACCGCCGGGCAGCCGGTGCAGGTGCCGTCCGACCAACACGATCGGCCGACCCGTGGCGAGCCGCCGCACCGCCGCCGGATCGGTCCCGGCGGCGACCACCCGGACCTGCTCGACGTCGGGCAGGTGTGGGCCCAGCCCCCAGGGCACCCGACCCTCGGCGATGGTGGAGGCGGCGTACACCTGCACCACGAGCGGTCGCTCCAGCCCGGTCAGGTCGCCCTCCACCCGGACGGCCCGGCGGGCAGCCTCGTACCCGAGACCGGGCGGGACGGAGTCGGGCGGGACAAGTCCGGGCGGGACGGGACCGGGCGGGACGGCGGTCCGGGTCCAGGCGGCGAGCGCGGCGGCCCGGCCGGCGGCCTGCTCCACCCGGGAGCGGTCCAGCCGACCGTCCCCGAGCGCCCCGACGATCTCGGCCACCACCTGATCGACCAGCGCGGCGTCGACCTTCGCGCCCACGCAGAGCAGGTCCGCCCCGGCAGCCAGGGCCCGTACGGCGGCCGGTCCGACCCCGCCGGCGGCGACGGCCGCGCCCTTCATCTCCAACGCGTCGGTGACCACCGTGCCGGTGAAGCCGTACTCGCCGCGTAGCAGGTCGACCAGGACGGCCCGGCTGAAGGTGGCCGGCCCGTCCCCGGTCAGCGCCGGCACCCGGATGTGCGCCGTCATGATCGCCTGAACGCCCGCGTCGACCGCCGCTGCGAAGGGCGGCAGGTCACGACCCCGCAGCAGCGCCGCGTCGGCGTCCACGGTGGGCAGCTCGTGGTGCGAGTCGGCGACGGTCGCGCCGTGGCCGGGGAAGTGCTTGGCGCAGGCCGCCACCCCGACCGACTGGAGGCCCGCGACGGCGGCGGCCGAGTGCGCGGCCACCCGGCCCGGGTCCGCGCCGAACGCGCGGGTGCCGATCACCGGGTTCTCGTCGGCGGTGTTGACGTCGACCGTCGGGGCCAGGTCGACGGTGACGCCGACGGCGGCCAGCTCGACGCCGATGGCCGCGTAGATCCGTCGGGTCAGTGCGGTGTCGTCGACCGCGCCGAGCGCCGCGTTGCCCGGGTACGGGCTGCCGGTGGCGTGCGCCAACCGGGTGACGTCGCCGCCCTCCTCGTCGATGGCGACCAGCACGTCGGACCGGGCCGCACGCAGCACGGCGGTGCTCGCCGCCAACTGGGCCGGGTCGTGCACGTTGGTGCCGAAGAGGGTGTACCCGGCCAGCCCTTCGGCGACCAGCTCGACCGCCCAGTCCGGCGGCACCGGCCCCGGGTACGCGGCCAGCAGCGTGCCGAGCGCCAACCGGCGCAGTCCTGGATCCCACCCCAATTGAATCTCCCCTTCGCTCTGGGCGGCACGAGCGTGCCGGGCGCACGAGGCCGACGGTGCCGGCACGGATGTTGGGCGCCGACCGTCCATCGGCCCCGCGCGACCGGACGGCACGAGTGTCGTCGCGGGCGGCCGGGTCGTCCGAGTTACCCGGCCCGGGATGGCCGATACGCTACGGACACCCCTGATCAGCGCGATTCGGTTAGTAGAGTTTACGAAAACCAGAGGACGTGGCATGAGTGCGACCCGGCTGCCCGGAACCCCCCGACTGTTGCGGGCGCTCAACGACCGTGCGGCGCTGGAGCTCCTGCTCGAACGCGGCCCGCTCACCCGCGCCCGGATCGGCGAGCTGACCGGCCTGTCCAAGGTCACCGCCTCGCAGTTGGTCGAGCGGCTGGAGGAGCGGGGGCTGGTCGCCCGGGTCGGCGAGCAGGCCGGCGGGCGGGGGCCGAACGCGCAGCTCTACGCCGTCCGGCCGGGCAGCGCGTACGTGGTCGGGGTGGACGTCGGCGCGGAGCGGGTGGTAGCCGCCTGCGCGGACATCACCGGCGCGGTCGTCAGCCGGGTCGAGCAGTCCACCCGGGACACCGACGACCCGGTCGGCGTGGTGCACAACGCGGTGGTGCAGGCGGCCAGCCGGGCCGGCGCGCAGCTGGACAGCGTACGGCGGGTGGTGCTCGGCACCCCGGGCCTGGTCGACCCGGCCACCGGGGACATCACCTTCGCCTTCAACCTGCCCCGCTGGCACCGGGGTCTGCTCGCCGCGCTGCGCGAGGACCTGCACACCCCGGTCGTCTTCGAGAACGACGTCAACCTGGCCGCCGTCGCCGAGGCGCAGTCCGGGGCGGCCCAGGGGTTGGCGGACTTCGTCCTGGTCTGGGTGGGTGCCGGCGTCGGTCTGGCGATCATGCTGGGCGGTCGGCTGCACCACGGCAGCAGCGGCGCGGCCGGCGAGATCGGTTACCTGCCGGTGCCGGGGGCACCGATCCCCCGGGACGTCTCGCGTCGGGCCAAGCCGGCGTTCCAGCAGCTCGCCGGGGCGGACGCGGTCCGGCAGGTGGCCCGTGAGCACGGCATCGACGCACCCGACGCCGCAGCCGCGGTGCGTGCCGCCATCGCCGCCGGCACCACCGGTGGCCCGCTCCTCGACGAGTTGGCCCGCCGGCTCGCCCTCGGGGTGGCCAGCACCTGCGTGGTGCTCGACCCGCCGCTGGTGGTGCTCGCCGGCGAGGTGGGGCAGGCCGGCGGCGCGGCGCTGGCCGAGCGGGTGCAGCACGAGGTGGCCGCGATCACGCTGGTCCGGCCCCGGGTGGTGCCCACCGGTCTGACCGAGGAGCCGATCCTGCGGGGGGCGCTGCGCACCGCGCTGGACGCGGTCCGGGACGAGGTGTTCGGGTCGACCGTCGGCTGACCGTCCGCTCCACCCACCCGCCACCATGTGAAGGAATACTCCACCACCGCCCCCGACCTCGGCAAGATATTGCCGGGATCGGGGGCGGTCGCCGGTGGTCCGGCGTCGTACGGGCGGCCCGCCCGGCACGTGAGCCCACCCTGCGCCGTCGACGCCTCAGGTGCAGGGACGCGCCCCCAGGTAGGTGCTGCCGTCGCCGGTGCCGCCCTCCGGGTCGAGGGCGTAGACGTGGATCTGGGTGCCCGGCGAGCATCCGGAGAGGGTGAACCGGAAGCAGTGCACGCCGGTGGTGCCGAAGTACGAGTTCACGTCCGGCCGGTTGGTCGCGGTCGGGAAGTCGCCCAGGTACGTTCCCACGCCTGCCGGCCCGCCCCGGTACACGGCCACCGCCGAGGAGGTCGTCGGCAGGTCCACGTCGACCGCCCAGCCCTCCACGGTCGATCCGGTGAGCAGTTCGAAGTTGCCGCGCGGCGGTGCGGTCCACCGGAACACCCGGGTGTCGCCCGTGTTGAAAGACAGGCCCGTCAGCTGCGAACAGTTGCGGCACATCTCGACGTCACTGGGGTACAGGGCGGTCTCGTAGACGCGTGGCATGCTCTGCGGCAGCCGCACGGTCTTCACCCCGGTGCTGCCGGCGTGCACCATCAGCATGTTGCCGGTCGCCTCCACGGTGTCGCCCACGGGCGCGAAGTGGTGCACGCCCGCGTCCTCGCTGATTTTGCGGAGCGCGGCCAGGGAAAGCTTGGGCGCGGCGGCGTACACCGACGTCCAACTGCCGCCCGTGACGGGGATCGTCTTGCGGGCCAGCGAGACCCCGCCCGCCTGGTAGGTGCCGAGGGTCGACGCGCCCGGGTCGGTGACGGTGAACCACGGGGTCAGTGGGTATCCGGGGCCGCCGCTCTGCCCGACGAACGAGTAGTTCTGGCCCAGGGCGGGCGTCCCGGTGCCCTTGGCGACCGTGATTCCGGTGAGCGCGGTCATCGAGGTGGTGGAGGCGGCCTGGTCGTCCTGCACGTACCCGGCGGCATACAGCGACAGCACGGTACGACCCGGGGTCTTCAGTTTCGTGTCGATCGCCGTACGCACCGTCGAGGACACCGCGTAGGCGTTGGGCAGGACGGCGAGCTTGACCGCGCTGAGGTCGAGGTTGCCCTTGGTCAGGTCGCTGAGCAGGTAGTGCCGCACCGGGGTGCCCAGCCGGGTCAGGTCGTCCACCAGGTTGGACAGCTGGTCGCTGGCGAAGGCGTACGAGTTCTCCCCGGCGGGCGTCAGGGCGGGCTGGTAGTTGGCCGACACGTCGTCGACGAACACCGCGACCTGCGGCTGGTAGGCGTTCGCCCCGCCGAGCTGGATCTTGTCGGCGGCCCGGAACACCGACTGGAGGTTCCCCCACAGGGTCTCCG
Source organism: Micromonospora sp. NPDC051925 (assembly GCF_044548625.1). Classification (NCBI taxonomy): domain Bacteria; kingdom Bacillati; phylum Actinomycetota; class Actinomycetes; order Micromonosporales; family Micromonosporaceae; genus Micromonospora; species Micromonospora sp. NPDC051925. The sequence goes on from NZ_JBIUCH010000013.1 coordinate 16,156, forward strand.
ACTCGGTGGGCCGGGCCGGGTCGCCGAACCAGCCGTACCCCTGGAGGTCCAGGAAGTGGATGGCCCGGCCGCCGATCGCCGCGGTCATCAGGTTGCGGCGCAGCAGACGGATGCTGTCCCACAGGTTCGTGGCGGTCTGGAACGGGATGGGCTGGCAGTTCGATGGCGCGCAGGCCAGCAGGGTGCGGGTGTCGTCCTCGTCCAGCCACAGCTTGTTGGCCAGCCGCATGGTGTCCGGCGGTCCCTGCTGGACGAATCCGTTGCCCAGACTCCGGCTGGTGCCGTACGAGTGGGGCACCCCGATGATGTCCACGTACGGGCTGTTGACAAGTGTCGTCAGGTCGTTGCTTCCGCTGGTCCCCAGTTCGGTGCGCAGGCCGTAGAGGTAGCCGTAGAACACCGTGGTGAGGATGCGGTTGCCGGTCACCTGCTTGGCCTTGGCCAGCAGCCGGGTGATGGCCGCGACGTTGCGCGCCGACATGTACTGGTGGTATTTGGCGGCCCGCAACGAGTTGATGTCGGCCGGGTCCAGCACGGTGCCGCGCGACGCCCCCGAGGTCGTTGGCGACTGGCCGGGCACGGCGTTGTTGCGCTCGGTGGGCGTGGCCGACCGGCAGTTGGGGACCAGGCTCGCCGGCAGGGCGCTCCACGCGCAGAAGCCGGCCTCCGCGCTGCTGGAGTAGTCGTCCAGGTAGAACGAGTGCCGTCCCCGTGGGCCGGGTTGGGTGCCCGAGTCGTTCGTCCAGGGGTACAGCTGGCAGACCCGCACGCCGTCCGGGCCGGTGCCGCACAGGTCCGGGGCACCCCAGTCCAGCATCTTGTTGGTGGTGTCGTGGTAGCCGTAGGGCCGGTAGAACCACTCGCCGCCGTTCTCGTAGGCGATCAGCAGCGACATCACCCGGCCGGGGTACTGCGAGTCCATCCGGGTCAGCACGCGGGTGATCTGCTGTTCCTGGTATGCCAGCCAGGCCTCGTTGAACGTCCACGGGTGGCCCGCCCCGTTGGTGTCGTCGCGCACGTTGCCCTGCAGGTCCTTCATCCGCATGGGCTCGGCGCCGGGGGGCGCGTCCTGCAGGTACATCCGGACCATCAGGTACGGCCGGGGGTTGAGCTGGTTGAGCTTGCCGGCCAACTGGTCGATGAAGGCGTCGCTGGTGTTGTTCAGGTGCACCTGGAGCATGGGCGCGACGTTCATCTCCGCCGCGCCCGTGTTCGCCGCGGCCAGTTGCGCCTGGTAGTTGAAGTACGACCAGTTGTTCTCCCCGATCGGGACGCTCTGGGAGTTCAGCGCCATGAAGAACGGTGTGCTCGTCCGGCAGCCGCCGCCCTGGTCGCACAGTTGGATCACCTTGCGGCCGTTGCGGTTGACGATCGTCGACTGCGGTCCGGACCAGCCGTCGGCGTAGGCGTACTCGGTCGACAGGATGGGGGTGAACGGGATCAGGACAAGCGCGATCAGGATGGCGAGCAGTCGTCTCATGAGTTCTCCCGACGCTGGCGTGACGGTGGGTGGGAGCGACGGCGGGGCGTGGTCCCGGCACCCCGGGCCCGCGCCCCGCCGTCGGCCGGCGGAACAGCCGATCAGAGGAGCAGGTAGCCCTGCGTCCCTTCGCTGTTCTGCCCCTCACAGTTCGGGTCCGGCGAGTCGAAGTGATCCGCGCCGCTGCGCGTGATGCAGCGGTAGAGGGGTTGGTAGGGCGCAGCCGGCGGGCTGTCGTAGGCGTAGCCGATCACCCCGAGGAAGGTCCGGCCCTCACAGTTGGCGGACAGGGAGGTGAACCGGTCGTTGCCCACCTGGCACTGGTACAGGGGGTGGCTGCCGGCGAGCTGGGCCGTGAGCACCTTCCCGAGGCTGCCCTCGGCCTGGTAGCTGCCGCCGGGGTGGGTGGTGGAGCTGACGTGGTCCCGGCCGGACCAGAAGTACCGGGTGAGGGTGGCGGTGCCGGGGGAGGGCGGGGCCGAGCCCGTGTACAGCAGGCGGTTCGGCGAACCCGCGCCCGGGTTGGTGATCTTGTTGGGGGTCGCGGCGTCGAAGAGGGCGGCGGCCACCTGGGCCGGGGTGAGCCCGGCGTTGCCGGCCAGCACCAGCGCGGCGGCACCTGCGACGTGCGGGGCGGCCATCGAGGTGCCGCTGAGCGAGGCGGTGGCGGTGTCGCTCCCGTTGGACGCCGAAACGATGCCCTCCCCGGGGGCAAAGATGTCGGTGCAGGTGCCCCAGTTCGAGAACGATGCGCGGGCGTCCGCCGTGGTGCTGGCGTTCACGGTGATCGCCTCGGTGACCCTGGCCGGGGTGAAGCCGCAGGCGTCAATGCTGTTGTTGCCGGAGGCGATGGAGTAGACGACGCCGTCGGCGATGGAGTTGCGCACTGCGGACTCGAGAGTGCTGTCGGTGCCGACCGCACCGAGGCTCATGTTGGCCACGGCCGGCACACCGGCGGCGTGGTGACCGGTCACCCAGTCGACGCCGGCGGTGACCCCGGCGAGGGTGCCGTTGCCGCTGCAGTCCAGCACCTTGACCGCGACCAGGGCCACCCCCTTGGCGACGCCGTACTGGGAGCCGCCGATGGTGCCCGCGACGTGTGTGCCGTGGCCGTTGCCGGAGCAGTCCGAGTCGATGCCGTCGCCGGTGGTGTTGGTGCCCCAGGTGGCCCTGCCGCCGAAGGTGGTGTGCGTGGTCCGGATGCCGGTGTCGATCACGTACGCGCGCACGGTGGACGCCGTCGTCGGGTACGAGTAGCTGGCGTCCAACGGGAGGTTGCGCTGGTCGATCCGGTCCAGGCCCCAGGACGGAGGGCTGGGCTGGGTGTCGAGCGCCCGGACGACCCGGTTCTGCTCGACGTACGACACGTCGGCCTCGGCCGCCAGCCGTCGTGCGGTGGTGCGGGTCATGGTGCCGGCGAAACCATGGACCGCGTGCTCGTAGGTGTGTTCCACGTCGACGTCGTACTTCGCGGCCAACTGTCCGGTCAGGGCGGCCACATTCGCACGGGCACCGACGGTGACGTGATCGTCGAATACGACGAGGTAGCTGTCGGCAATGGCGTCCGGACCGCCACTACCGACTATTTGCCCTGCGGCGATTGCTGGACTTGCAATTCCCACGGCCAGGATGGTTGCCGCAGCAGCAACTGCGCTCAGTCCTGTCCGAAGCCGACGGTGCACCCGAAATTGATCCATGGCTGTAAATAGTTCAGCCTCCGTCATTAACTGTCAACGTGTTGACTGTCGTCAGTCAATCGGGTATTGGCTCATCGGGTCCTCTCTCGCTGAACTCGGCGCGAAGTGTGGCAAATAGGAATCTGTCCAGAATTGTCGCGCAGATTCCGGGCGGCCTACGCCCGATCGCGGTCGGCGAGTTTCCTAGAAACAATTTGTGGCCCGGTGGCTTGTTCGTCATGCGCCTACCGGATCGACGGCAGTCGGGTTGGTGGTCGGGGGAATTCGCGGCGTCAGCCTGCGACCTGCATCTCCACCCGACACTCTTTCCTTCCGGAAAGCTGGCTTCGACAATTGGTCGTCCATCTCGGCAGTGCTTTGTCAGCGGGCCCCGACGCGGCGATGACGGAGTCCTGCCCGAATGCCGGTTGCTCGGGCAACGGCCACCCGACCAGGACGAATCCACCGTCCTGCGCGAACTGCAGCGCCTACGCGCGACCTGGCTCGGGTGCTGCCCGCTCCGCCACCAACTCGTCCCCAGTCGACAAAGTGCTGCTAGAGCAGGTCGCGGCGGCGGAACGCGGCGAACGCGGCCCCGGTCACCGCCCCGGTCAGCGCCAGCAGCACCAGCAGCGCCGGCACCCAGGTGATCGCGTAGATCCCACCGTCACAGGAGCCGCCGCCCGGCGGGCAACCGTTGTTGTCCCAGAACTCCGCCCGGCCGGTCAACCAGGCACCCAGATAGCTGGAGAGCATCAACTGGTCCGGCCGGGCCACGTCGAGGATCTCCAGCACCAGGCGGCAGCCCAGCTCCCAGACCACCGCGTACGCGGCGACCGCGCCGAGCGCCGCCGAGGTGTGCCGGCCCAGCGTGGCGATCCCGAAGCCGAGCACCGTCGCCAGCAGCACCAGCACCAGGCCCCGCCCGTAGATGGCACCCAGTCGGCCCCAGAACTCCCCGTCGAGCGTGCCCGGCAGGCCGGCCGTCTGTCCGATCGTCCAGAAGGTGCCCAGGTAGAACACCGTCGCCAGCACCGAGAGCGCGGCCACCACCCCGACCAGGGTGCCCAGTTTCGTGCCCAGCACGGTGAGCCGGCCCGGACGCCAGAGCAGCAGGTTGACCACCCCGCCGGAGTTCAGGTCGGCACCGATGTACGACGCGCCCACCAGGAAGCCGAACAGCACCAGGAACGCGACCAGGAAGTAGAGCAGCCCACGGGCCTGGTGGGAGAAGACGAAGACCGAGGAGAGGTAGTCGGTGGCCACCGGCAACTGCTCCATCCGCGCCGGGTCCAGCTCGGTGCAGTCGGCCGGCACGTAGCCGGCGTCCTCGGTGATCGGGATCTCCCCCGCCTTGATCCGCAGGCAGCGGGTGTGCTCCGCCTCCATCCTGGCCACCACCTGCGCGGCCTGCGTCTGGGCGGCGGACAATTCGTTCGCCGACGGCCGGTGCGATCCGATCAGGGTGGTCGCGGTGGTCACCGCGAAGGCCACCGCGAGCAGCAGCACCATCAGTTGGACGAAGCGTCGGGCGGCCAGCCGCTCCACCTCGGCACGGACCAGGTTCACGCGTCCACCCTCCGACCGTCGGTCAGGTCCAGTTCGATCAGCGGCTCACCGGGCGGGCCGGCGTCGTCCGCCTGCCGGGGCAGGGCCGCCCCGCCGGTCAGATCAAGGAAGACACTCTCCAGGTCCGGCCGGATCGGGGTCAGCTCGCGTACCCACAACTCCTGCCCGCCGAGAGTGCTGCTGATCAGTTCCGGCTCCTGTGCGCCACCGACCACCAGCAGATCGTCGGGGTGAACGGTGACCGTCAGCCCGGCCGTCCGCAGCAGGTCCGCGCCCCGCTCCGGGTCGGCCACCCGGACCCGCCACTCGTGCTGGTCGTGCCCGGCCAGCACGTCGTCCACCCGGCCGGCGGCCACCCGGCGGCCCTGCGAGATGATCGTGACGTGGTCGCAGATCAGCTGGATCTCGGCCAGGATGTGGCTGGACACCAGCACGGTCACCCCGGACTCGGCGAGCGTGCGCATCAGGTCCCGCATCTCCCGGATACCGGCCGGGTCCAGCCCGTTCGCCGGCTCGTCCAGGATCAGCAGCTCCGGGCTCTTCAACAGCGCCGACGCGACCGCCAGCCGCTGCTTCATGCCCAGCGAATAGGCCTTCACCCGGTCCCGGCCCCGATCCCAGAGGCCGACCTGATCCAGCACCTCGTCCACCCGGGACGTCGGCACGCCGCCGGCCACCGCCAGCAACCGCAACGTGCGGTGCCCGGTGAAGTTGCCGAAGAACTGTGGGCTCTCCACGATCGCGCCGACCCGGCCGGAGACCCGGGCCAACTGCTCCGGGGACGGCTCGCCCAGCACCCGCAGTTCCCCGGCGTCGGCGTTGACCAGCCCGAGCAGGGCGCGCAGGGTGGTGGTCTTGCCGGAGCCGTTCGGGCCGAGGAAGCCGTGCACCTGGCCCGCCTCGACGACCATGTCGAAGTCGTCCACCGCCACCCGGCTGCCGTGCCGCAGGGTGCGGAACGTCTTACGCAGGCCGGCGATCTCGATGACCGCGCTCATCCGCACCACCTCTCGTCTCGTACAGGCATGGGCCGTCCTCCCGGTGTGGTGACCAACGACACGGCGCCCCACCCTATGGCCGCGACACCGCCCGTGGGGGGCGACCCGGGCTGCGTGGTTGGATGGGGCGGTGACTGGTGACCCGATCCCCGGCGCCGCAGCCGCCGTAACCGCCCCCTCGACCGTGGACGCGGATCTGGTGGTCAGCCTGGACGGCGTCGCCGTCCGGCGATCCGGCACCGCCCTGCTGCACGACGTCGACTGGCAGGTCGAACTGGACGAACGCTGGGTGGTGCTCGGCCCCAACGGCGCCGGCAAGACCACCCTGCTCAACCTCGCCTCCGGCCGGCTGCACCCGAGCACCGGCGTCGCACACGTGCTCGGCGAGCGGATCGGTCGTACCGACATCAACGAGCTGCGGACCCGGATCGGCCTGACCACCGCGGCGGTGGCCGAGCGGGTTCCCGCCGAGGAACGGGTCAGCGACGTGGTGGTCACCGCCGCCTGGTCGGTGGTCGGCCGCTGGCGGGAGAGCTACGACCCGGCCGACGAGGCCCGCGCCCACGCCCTGCTCGGGCAGTTCGGCGTCGGCCACCTCGCGGACCGGGCGTACGGCACTCTCTCCGAGGGCGAACGCAAGCGGGTCCAGATCGCCCGTGCCCTGATGACCGACCCGGAGCTGCTGCTGCTCGACGAACCGGCCGCCGGGCTCGACCTGGGTGGGCGCGAGGACCTGGTCGGCCGGCTCGCCGCGCTGGCGTACGACCCGGACGCCCCGGCCCTGGTGCTGGTCACCCACCACATCGAGGAGATCCCGCCCGGCTTCACCCACGCGTTGCTGCTGCGCGACGGCGGTGTGGTCGCCCAGGGGCTGCTCGACGAGACGCTGACCGCCGACAACCTCACCAAGACCTTCGGCCTGCCGCTGCTGGTGGAGCGACACGGCGCACGCTGGACCGCCCGGGCCGCCTGACCGCCCCGCCCCGCCCCGCCCCGCCCCGCCCCGCCCCGCCCCGCCCCGCCCCGCCCCGCCCCGCCCCGCCCCGCCCCGCCCCGCCCCGCCCCGCCCCGCC